>NZ_JALCYX010000042.1:0-39005 GCF_022690695.1 Anaeromyxobacter sp. SG17 | reverse complement strand
GCCCGTGTTGCTCGGCGCGGTGACCGCCTCGGCGGCCGCGCTCGCGCCGCGCGCCGCTCCGGACGCGACCGCGCGCGGGCTCCTCGTCGCCGCGCGGGTCCTCGCGGGAGGCGCGGTCGGAGCGTGGCTCTGCGCGACGCTGCCGCTTCCGGCGCTCCTCTGCGCGCTCGCCTGGGCGCGCTGCCCGCGCCCGCTCGTCGAGCTCCTCGCGCTCGCGGCGCGGCAGGCGGCGTCCCTGTCCGCGGCGGCGGCCTCGGTGCGCGACGCCCAGCGCGCCCGGCTCGGGTACGCCGGGCTCGGGCGCGCGATCGACTCCGCCGGCCAGCTCGCGGGCGCGGTGACGAGCCGCGCGATGGATCGGGCCGCGGCGCTCGCCGACACGGTCGCGGTCCGCGGCGAGCCGCCGGTGGACGCGCTCCCGCCGCTCGCCGCGGGGGCCGCGGGAGGCGCCGCGCTCGTCTCCGCGATCGCGATCGCGCTCGTCGCCTGCGCGCTCTTCGGCGGAGGTCGGCCGTGGTGACGGCGCCGGCGCTCCATCTCGAGGCCGAGACGCTGGGACCGCGCGGCGCCCTCCCGGTGCTGCGCAACGTCCGCATCGTCGTGGCGCCCGGGGAGCGGGTGGCGCTGCTCGGCGGGAACGGCGCGGGGAAGACGTCGCTGCTCCGCGCGATCATGGGGCTCGCTACGGTCCGCGGACGCGTCGAGGTCCACGGCCGGCGCGTCCGGCGTCCCGCCGACGCCGTCGCCGCGGGAGCCGGGCTCCTCTTCCAGGACCCGGCCGATCAGCTCCTCGCGCCCACCGTCCTCGAGGACGCGATGATCGGCCCGCGCCACGCGGGAGTCCCGCGCGACGAGGCCCGCCGCCGCGCGGAGGAGGCCCTCGCGGCGGTCGGGATCGCCGGTCTCGGCGGCCGCGCCGTCGAGGCGCTCTCGACCGGCGAGCGGAAGCGGGCGGGGCTCGCGGGCGTCCTCGCGCTTCGCCCGTCCCTGCTGCTGCTCGACGAGCCGACCGCGGGCCTCGATCCCGCCTGCGAGCTCGCGGTGGCGCGCCTCCTCGACGAGGTCGCCCGGGCGCGCGGCGCCGCGCTCCTCGCGGCGACGCACGCGGTCGACGTCGCGCCGCTCTTCGCCGAGCGCGCCGTCGTGCTCGGGGAGGGGGGCGTCCTCGCCGACGCGCCGCTCCGTGACGTGCTCGCCGACGGCCCGCTGCTCGCGCGCGCGGGGCTCCGGTCGCCCTGGATCTCCCAGGTCTGGACCGCGCTGCGCGGCCCGGGTCGCGCTCCGCTCACCCTCGACGAGGTCTTCACGTGGAACGCACCGCGGTCCTGATCCTCGGCCATGGCAGCCGGGTCGCGCGCGCGAACGCCGAGTTCGAGGCGCTCGTCGGCGCCTTCCGTCGTCGCCGTCCCGACCTGGACGTCGGCCACGCCTACGTCGAGCTGGCGGCACCGCTCCTCGCCGACGCCCTCGCCGCGGCTGCGGCCCGCGCGGACCGCGTGGTGCTGCTGCCCATGTTCCTGCTCACGGCGGGACACCTGAAGGACGACGTCCCCGCGGCGCTGGCGGCGGCGCGCGCCGCGACCCCCCGCGTCCGGTTCGACGCAGCGGGTGCGCTCGGGGTGGTCAACCGGATGACGGAGCTCGTTCTCGCGCGCAGCGCGCAGCAGGTGCCGCTCCGCGGTCCCGAGGGCGCTCGCACCGCGCTCCTCGTGGTCGGTCGCGGCTCGAGCGACCCGGACGCCAACTCGGACCTGTGCAAGCTCACCCGCATCCTCGGCGAGCGGGCCGGCTTCGCCCGCGCCGAGCCCTGCTTCATCGCCGTGACGTCGCCGCTCTTCGAGCGCGCGGTCGAGGACCTCGCGAAGGTCCACGACGGGCCGATCCTGGTGCAGCCCTACTTCCTCTTCGAGGGGCTCCTCATGCAGCAGCTCGCGCGCGAGGTGGCGGCGTTCCGCTCCCGCCACCCCGGGCGCCGCGTGGCACTGGCGCCGCATCTCGGCCCCGACGCGCGCCTCGTCGACCTCCTCGAGGAGCGGCTCGCGGAGGTGCTGGGGCAGCGCGCGCGGCTGCCCTGCGACACCTGCCCGCGCTCCGCCGCATGACCGCCCACGCGAACGACCGCCCGGCCACGGCCGGGCTCCGGACCGGGTACACGACGGGCGCGTGCGCCGCCGCCGCCGCGCGCGCCGCGGCGCGATACCTGGTGCGCGGCACCGCGCCCCGCGAGATCGGGATCGTGCTGCCGAACGGACGCCCTGCGTCGTTCCCGGTGGCGCACGCCGAGATCATCGGCGCGGCCCGCCGGTGTGCGGTCGAGAAGGACGCGGGCGACGATCCGGACGTCACGCACGGTGCGTGGATCGTCGCCGACGTGGAGCCCGCGCCCGGCGGCGTCGAGATCCGCGGCGGGCCCGGCGTCGCGACCGTCACGCGGCCGGGCCTGGGGCTCGAGGTGGGCGCTCCGGCGATCAACCCGGTGCCGCGCCGGAACATCTCGGACATGGTGCGCGCGGAGCTGGCGGGGAGCGCCGTCGCCGGCGCGCGCGTCACCGTCTCGGTCCCGCGCGGCGAGGAGATCGCGCGCGGCACGATGAACGCGCGCCTCGGGCTCCTGGGCGGCATCTCCATTCTCGGGACGACCGGCGTGGTGCGCCCGTTCTCGACCGCGGCGTGGCAGGCCAGCGTCGCGGCGGCCATCGACGTCGCGCGCGCACGGGCGCTGGACACGCTCGTGCTCACGACCGGCGGCCGCACCGAGGCGCACGCGATGCGACTGCGCCCGGGGACTCCCGAGGCGGCGTTCATCCAGGTCGGCGACGCGGTGGGCGCCGCGCTGCGGCACGCCGCCCGGCGCGGGATCGCGCGGGTCGAGCTCGTCGCGATGGTCGGGAAGATGTCGAAGCTCGCCGCCGGGTCTTTCCAGATCCACGCCTCGCGGTCGGAGGTGGACCTCGGGTTCCTCGCCGCGGTCACCGCGGAGCTCGGCGCCGCCGCGGCGGTCCTCGCCGAGGTGGCCGCCGCGAACACCGCCCGCGAGGCGCTCGGCGCGTGGAGGCGGGCGGGGATCGAGACGGACGTCGCGGCGGCGCTGTGCCGGCGCGCCGCCGCGCGCTGCGCCGCTCACGCGCCGCCGCTCCACGTCCGGACGGAGCTGGTCGGGTTCGACGGAGCGGTGCTCGGGCGGGGCGCCGCGGAGGCGGAGCGATGAGCGAGCGGATCGTGGCGGCCGGCCGGCGCATCGAGGAGGAGAGCCTCGCGATCATCGACCGCGAGGCCGGCGCGCACGGCTTCCCACCCCGCGCGTGGCCGGTCGTGCGCCGCGTGATCCACGCGACGGCCGACTTCGAGTTCCAGCGAACGCTGGAGCTGCACCCGGACGCCGTGGAGGCGGGAGTCGCGGCGCTCCGGGCGCGCGCCGCGATCGTCGCGGACGTGCGCATGATCGCGGCCGGGCTCCCCCGGCTCGAGGTGCGTTGCCTCATCGGCGACGCGGAAGTCGCGGCGGCGGCGCGCGAGGGCGGGACCACGCGGGCGGCGGCGGCGATGCGGAAGGCCTCTCGCCTCGGGCTCCTCGACGGCGGCGTCGTGGCGATCGGGAACGCCCCGACCGCGCTCGCGGAGCTGCAGCGGCTCGTCGAGGCGGGGGTCGCCAGTCCCGCGCTCGTCGTGGCGGTGCCGGTGGGCTTCGTCGGGGCGGCGGAGTCGAAGGAGGCGGCGCGCTCGCTGCCCGTGCCGTGGATCGTGGCCCGCGGGCGCAAGGGCGGGACGCCGGTCGCGGTGGCCGTGCTGAACGCGCTCGCGATCCTCGCCGCGGAGGATGACGCGTGAGGCGTCCGGTCACGGTAGTCGGCATCGGCGCCGATGGCTGCGCGGGACTCTCGAGCCGCGCGGTCGGTGCGGTCGCCGTCGCGGACGTGCTCGCGGGCGGCGAGCGGCACCTCGCCGCGTTTCCACAGTTCCGCGGCGAGCGCGTGGTGCTCGGAAAGGAGCTCGCTCACGCCGTGGAGCGCATCGCGGCGCTCGCCGACGAGCACGCCGTGTGCGTCCTCGCCTCGGGCGACCCGCTCCTCTTCGGAGTCGGCGCGCGACTCGTCGACCGGCTCGGCGCGGAGCATGTCGAGATCCTGCCCCACCCGAGCTCGGTGCAGTGGGCCTTCGCGCGCGCCGGGCTCGCCTGGGACGACGCCGCGATCCTGTCGGTGCACGGCCGGCCCCTCGCCGGAGTCGCGGCGCGCGTGCGTCGCGCGCGCAAGGCGGCGCTCCTCACGGGGGGCGCCGCGACCCCCGCCGCGGTCGCGCGCCACCTCCTCCGGTACGGCGAGCGCGGGCTCGCCGCGTGGATCTGCGAGGACCTGGGCGGACCGGGCGAGCGGGTCCGCCGGTTGGCCTCGCTCGAAGACGCGGCCGCCTGCGAGGACGTCGGCGCCCTGGCCGTGCTGCTGCTCGCCCGGACGGACCCGGCGTGGCGCCCGCCCCCAGCGCTGCCGTTCCTCCCGGAGGACGCGCTCGACATGCGCCGCCCGCGCACCGGCCTCGTGACGAAGCGCGAGGTGAGAGCGCTCGCGCTCGCGGCGCTCGCGCTCCGGCCCGACGCGGTGGTGTGGGACGTCGGCGCGGGATCTGGCTCGATCGCCATCGAGGCGGCGTCGCTCGCTCCGGAGGGGCGGGTGTTCGCGATCGAGCGCGACCCGGAGTCGGCCGCGCACTGCCGCGCGAACGCTCGCCGTCACGGGATGGATCACGTCGCGGTGGTGGAGGGGGCGGCGCCGGCGGCGCTCGACGGGCTCGCGGCCCCGGACGCGGTCTTCGTGGGGGGCGGCGGGCGCGGGCTCCCGGCCATCGCCGCGGCCACGCTCGCCCGGCTCCGCCCAGGCGGCCGGGTCGTGATCGCCGCGGTGACGCTCGAGACGCTCGAGGACGCGCGCCGAGCGCTGGCGGGCGCCGGGATCGCACCCGAGGTGACGGCGGTCTCGGTCGCGCGCGGCGCGCCGCTCGCTGGGCGCACGCGGCTCGGTCCGCTCTCGCCGGTGTTCCTCGTGGCCGGGAGCATCCCCTTGGAGCCAGCTTGAGCGCGACCCTGTACGGCGTCGGCGTCGGTCCGGGCGCCCCCGACCTCCTCACCCTGCGCGCGGTCGCGGTGCTTCGCCGGGCGGCGGTGCTGGCCGCCCCCCGGCCCTCCGAAGGCGGCGCATCGCTCGCGCTCCGCACCGCGCGCGAGGCGACGGGCGAGGTGCCGGGACAGGAGACGCTCCCGCTCACCTTCCCGATGACCCGCGACCCCATCGCCCGGCGCGCCGCGCGCGATGCCGCCACGGGCGCCGTCCGCGCCCGGCTCGTGGCGGGGCGCGATGTCGCGTTCGTCACCGAGGGTGACCCGCTCCTGTACAGCACGTTCCTCGACGTGCTCGACGCCGCGACCGGCCTCGGCGCGCGCGTCGAGGTGGTCCCCGGCGTCTCGTCCATCACGGCGGTCGCCGCCGCCGCCCGCGTTCCGCTCGCCGACGGCGACGACCGGGTCGCGGTGCTCCCCGCGTCCCGCGCGCTCGAGGACCTCCCCCGGCTCGCGCGCGACTTCGAGACGCTGCTCCTGCTCAAGGCGGGGCGGCACCTCCCCGAGCTCCGCGTCGCGCTGTCGCGCGCGGGGTGCGCGGAGCGGGCGTGGGTCGTGGCCGAGGCGTCGAGGCCCGGCGAGCGGGTCGCGCCGCTCGCGGACATGGACGCGCTCCCGCACGGCTACTTCACCACGGTGCTCGTGCGGACGCGGGCGGGGGAGGGCGCGTGACCCGGCGCCTCGCCGTCCATGCCGTCACTCGCGGCGGCGCGGCGCTGGGCGCGCGCGTCGCCGGCGCGCTCGGCGGGGAGCTGCTCGTCGCGGAGCCGGTCGCGTCGGCGGCGCCGGGCGCGCGCACGTTCCCGCTGCCCATGCGCTCGGCGGTGGCCCGTGCCTTCGCCGAATACGACGGTCACGTGTTCGTGCTCGCGGTCGGCGCGACGGTTCGCCTCGTGGCGCCGCTCGTCGCGAGCAAGTGGACGGATCCCGCGGTGGTGTGCCTCGACGAGGCGGGCCGCTTCGCGGTGGCGCTCCTCTCCGGGCATGCGGGCGGCGCCAACGCGCTCGCAACGGAGGTCGCCCACGCCGTCGGCGCCGCGCCGGTGGTGACCACGGCCTCGGACGCGCGGGGCACGCTGCGCGTCGATCTGCTCGGGCGGGAGCTCGGCTGGACCCTGGAGGATCCGCGCGGCAACGCCACCCGGGCAGCGGCGGCGTTGGTGAACGGGGCGCCGGTGCTCGTGGTGGACGAGGCGGGCGGAGGCGCGTGGTGGCCCGCGGGCGCGCCGCTCCCCGCGAACATCGCGGTCGCGCCGTCGCTCGACGGCGCCGACGCGGCGCGGTGGGCGGCCATCGTCGCGATCACCGACCGCGTCATCCGCGACGAGGCGGTGCTCGCGAGGGCGGTGCTCTGGCGCCCGCGCACGCTCTCGGTGGGCGTGGGCTGCGATCGCGGCGCGTCGGCGGACGCCGTGTGGCGCGCGGTGCGCGACGTCCTCGAGGCGCACGGGCTCGCGCCCGCGTCGATCGGTGCGGTGGGCACGATCGACCTGAAGCGGGACGAGGCGGGGATCGTCGCGCTGGCGGCGCGGCTCGGGTGTCCGCTGCGCCTCTTCGACGCCGCCGCGCTCGAGGCGGCCGTCGGGATCGAGCGGCCGTCGGAGGTCGTCCGGAGGCATGTCGGGACGCGGGCCGTCGCCGAGCCAGCCGCGCTCCTCGCGGCGCGCGCCGCGCGGCTGCTCGTCCCGAAGCAGGTGCGGCGGGACGCGGACGAGGGCCAATCGGTGACGGTGGCGGTCGCGCGCGCCGCGCGGGAGGAGACGTGATGGGCATGGGATCGCTGTCGATCGTGGGGCTCGGGCCCGGGGCGCTCGACCAGCTGACCCCGGCGGCGCGCACCGCCGTCGAGGAGGCCGAGGTCGTCCTCGGCTACCGGACCTACCTCGATCTCGCCGCGCCGCTCCTCGCCGGAAAGGAGATCGTCGCCGGCCGGATGACCGGTGAGACGGAGCGGGCGCGCGAGGCGATCGCGCGCGCGCGGGCGGGGCGGCGCGTGGCGCTCGTGTCCTCGGGCCACCCCGGCGTGTACGGGATGGCGAGCCTGGTCCTCGAGATCCTGCGGGACGCGGGCTGGCGGCCCGGCGACGCGCCGGCCGTGACCATCGTCCCGGGCGTCACCGCGCTCGGCTCCTGCGCGGCGCTCGTGGGCGCGCCGCTCGGCCACGACTTCTGCGCGATCTCCCTCTCGGACCTCCTCACGCCGTGGGAGGTGATCGCGCGGCGGCTGGAGGCGGCGGCCGCCGCCGACTTCGTGATCGGGCTCTACAACCCGGCGAGCACCCGTCGTCGCCGCCCACTCGCGGAGGCCCACGCGCTGCTCGTGCGTCACCGCGGCCTGGCGACCCCGGCGGCGGTGGTGACGGACGCCTTCCGCGGCGGGCAGCGCGCGGTCGTCACCACGCTCGAGCGGCTGCTCGACGAGGAGATCGGCATGACCACCACCGTGATCGTGGGGTCGAGCCGGAGCTTCGCGTTCGAGGGGCTCCTCGTCACGCCCCGCGGTTACGCGGAGAAGTACGGCCGGGCGGGGGCGGGGCTCTCCGCCGAGGAGTCGCGATGACGGTGCACTTCGTGGGCGCGGGTCCGGGCGCGCCCGACCTCGTCACCGTCCGCGGCGCGGACCTGATCGCCCGCTGCCCGGTGGTGATCTTCGCGGGCTCTCTCGTCCCGCGCGTGGTCGTGGCGCGCGCCCGCCCGGACGCCCGCGTCCTCGACTCGGCGGGCATGACCCTGGACGAGATCCTCGCGGAGATGCGCGAGGCGCACGGGCGCGGCGAGGACGTCGCGCGGGTGCACACCGGCGACCCGCTCCTGTTCGGGTCGACCGCCGAGCAGATGCGCCGGCTCGACGCGCTCGGGATCCCGTACGAGGTCGTCCCGGGCGTATCGTCCTTCACTGCCGCCGCCGCCGCGCTTCGCCGCGAGCTCACCGTGCCCGGCGTCTCGCAGACGGTGATCCTCGCCCGCGCCGCCGGCCGGACGCCCGTGCCGGAGGGGCAGGACCTCGCGTCGCTCGCGAGTCACCGGGCGACGCTCGCGCTGTTCCTCTCCGCGCGGCGCCTCGACGAGGCGGTCGCCGCGCTCGCTCCGGCGTACGGCCGGGACTGCCCCGCCGCCATCGTTCACCGCGCGAGCTGGCCGGACGAGCGGGTCATCCGCGGCCGCCTGGGGGACCTCGCGGCGCTCGCTCGCGCGGAGGGCATCGACGCGACCGCGATGGTGCTGGTCGGCCCCGCGCTCGATGCCGAGGGCTTCCCGGCCTCGCGGCTCTACGCGCCGGAGTTCGGCCACGCGTTCCGCGCGGCGCGCACGGAGGGAGAGGGATGAGCGCGCCGCTCCGCATCGCGGTCACCGGCTCGGCCGGCTCCGGCAAGACGACGCTGGCGCGCGCGCTCGCGGCGCGGCTCGGGCTCTCCGTCGTGCCCGAGGAGACTCGCGCCTGGATCGACGGGGGCGGGCATCCGCTCCCAGGGCTCGCGCCCGGCGAGGCGAGGGCGGTCCTCCAGGAGCTCTGGCGGCAGCGGGTGGCCGCCGAGGGCGCCCACACGGAGTTCGTGGCCGACAACTGCAGCCTGGACCTCGCCGCCTACGCGCTCCACCACGGCTGCGCCTCGACGGGCGACCCCGGGACCGGGGCGCTCCTCGAGGCGTCGGCCGCGCACGCCGCCTCGTATGCCGCGATCCTGGTCCTGCCCTGGGGCGTTATCCCGTACGAGCGCGACGGGGTCCGGTCGGCGGAGCCGTATGTCGAGCTGCGATACCAGCTCGTGCTCGAGGGGCTCTTGAGGGCCCACGCCGTGCCCGCGCGCGTGCATCACCTGCCCCCCGGGCTCGACACCCCCGCAGCGCGGCTCGAGTGGGCGTGCGCGGTGGTCGGGCGCGAGCGTCCGCGCGGTGGGCGCGTCGATCTCGTCGGCGCCGGCCCAGGCGATCCCGGCCTCCTCACCGTTCGCGCGCGGGAGCTCCTCCGTGCGGCGGACGTCGTGGCGTACGACGAGCTCGTGCCTCGGGCGCTCCTCGCGCTCGCGCCGCCCGGCGCGGAGCGCCTCCCGGTCGGCCGCCGGTGTCACGGGCGCACCCGGGGGCCGCTGCGGCTCCACCCGGACATCCTCGAGCGCGCTCGTGCGGGGAAGCGCGTCGTGCGGCTCAAGGCAGGCGATCCCTTCGTGTTCGGCCGCGGGGGCGAGGAGGCCGAGGAGCTCGCGGCGGCGGGGGTGCCGTTCGAGGTCGTCCCCGGCGTGTCCGCCGCGCTCGGTGCCGCCGCCGCGGCGCGGATCCCCCTCACGCACCGGGAGGTCAGCTCGGACGTGACCTTCGCGACCGGCCACGACCTCACCCGCTCGGAGGCGCCCGCGCGGACGGACTGGAGGAGGCTCGCCGGGAGCGGAACGCTCGTGCTGTACATGGCCTCGCGCTCGCTGGGCCCGAACCTCGCGCGTCTCGTCGAGAGCGGCCGCCCCGCGACCACGCCGGCCGCCTGGATCTCGGCGGCGACGTGGCCGGAGCAGGAGGTGGTGGTGGGGACGCTCGCCGACCTCGCGGCGCGCGTCGGCCTGCGCGGCGGGGGTGCGCCCGCGCTCGTCGTCGTGGGCGAGGTGGTGACGATCCGGGAGCGGCTCCTCGCGCTCGTGTCCGCCGGGGAGGCCGCGTGACCGGCGCGACCCGCGGGATCCTCGTCGTCTACACCGGCGACGGGAAGGGCAAGACCACCGCCGCGCTCGGGATGGCCTTCCGCGCGCTGGGCCGAAGGCTGCCCGTCGTGGTCTTGCAGTTCGTGAAGGGCCGCTGGAAGACGGGCGAGCGGCTCCTCGCGGAGCGGCTCCCTGGGCTCGAGCTCCTCACGCTCGGCGAGGGGTTCACCTGGAAGGGAGACGACCCGGAGGTGCACGCGCGCGCCGCGCGGGCTGCATGGGCGCGGGCGCGGGAGCTCGTCGCGGCGGGCCGGCACCGGATCGTCGTCCTCGACGAGCTCACGCACGTCTTGAACCACGGGTACGTGAGCTGCGACGAGGTCCTCGCGGCGATGGCGGCGCGCCCGGTCGAGACGACGGTCGTCGTGACCGGCCGCGACGCGCCGTCGTCGCTCGTGGACGCGGCGGACCTGGTGACCGAGATGCGGGCGGTGAAGCACCCCTTCGCGCGGGGCGTGAGGGCGATCGCCGGGGTGGACTTCTGATGACGGCGCCCTTCGAGATCCCGCGGCTCGTCCTCGGAGCGGCGTCGAGCGGCTCCGGCAAGACCACGCTCGCGGTCGCGCTCCTCGCCGCGCTGCGCGGCCGCGGGCTGCGCGTCGCCGCGTTCAAGTGCGGCCCGGACTACCTCGACCTGGGCTACCACGCGCGCGCGGCGGGCGCGCCCTCCCACAACCTCGACGGCTGGATGATGGGGCGGGACGGGGTGCTGGCCACGTTCGCCAGCGCCGTGCGCGGCGCGGACGTGGCGATCGTCGAGGGGGTCATGGGGCTCCACGACGGCGCGTCGCCCGCCTCCGACGCGGGCTCGACCGCGGAGATCGCCCGGTGGCTGGAGGCGCCCGTCGCGATCGTGCTCGACGCCTCCGGGATGGCGCGGACGGCGGCCGCGGTCGCCGGCGGCCTCGCCGGCTTCGATCCGCGGCTCCGGGTCGCGGCGCTCGTGTGCAACCGCGTGGGGAGCCGCGGGCATCTCGAGCTCTTGCGCGAGGCCGTCGCGGCGCCGCCGGTCGTGGGCGGCCTCCCCGCCCGCGCGGACCTCGCGTTCCCGGAGCGCCACCTCGGGCTCGTCACCGCGTCGCGCCGGGTGCTCCCCGACGACCGCGTCGCCGCCTGGGCGCGGCTCGCGGAGGAGTGGCTCGATGTCGACGCGCTGCTCGCAGCCGCCCGGGCGGCCCCGCCGCTCGCGCTGCCGGACCCGGCGCCGAGCCCGCGGGTGGCGTCGCGCTGCCGGATCGGGGTCGCGCACGACGAGGCGTTTCACTTCTACTACGAGGACAACCTCGCCCGCCTCGAGGCGCTCGGCGCGACGCTCGTCCGCTTCTCGCCGCTCCACGACGCGGGTCTCCCGGACGTCGACGGGCTGTACCTGGGCGGCGGCTACCCCGAGGAGCACGCGCCCGCGCTCGCCGCGAACGTCGGGATGCTCCGCGACGTCCGCGCGCTGGCGGCGTCCGGCCGGCCCGTGTACGCAGAGTGCGGCGGGCTGATGGCGCTCGCCGCCGCGATCAGGACCCGCGACGGGCGCGTGCACGCGGGCGTCGGGCTCCTCCCGGGGACCGCCATCGTGCACGAGCGGCTCCAGGCGCTCGGCTACGTCGAGGTGACCACGCGCGCGCCGTCGCTCGCGGGCCCCGCCGGCGCGCGCTTCCGCGGTCACCAGTTCCGCTACTCCGAGCTCGCGGGGGTGCCCGACGCCGTGCCGCGGGTCTACGCCGTCGCGCGCCGCCGCGGCGAGCCGCTCCTGGAGGGCTACGCGCCGGCACCCAACGTCCTCGCCTCGTACGTCCACGCGCATTGGGCGTCGTGCCCGGCCGTGGCGGAGGCGCTCGTCGGCGCCTGCGCCGCGACGCGGGGGGGCGCGCGATGACCGCCGTCCTCGCGCGGGCCGGCGCCCCGGCGCTCGACGGTCGCTGGCTCGTGGTCCGCCTTCCTGGGCCGCACGCGGTCCTCTCCTGGGCGATCGTGAACGGCGGGCGCCGGATCGCGAGCGCGGTCGCCTGGCGCGAGGTGCACGACGGGGAGCTGCGGCCGCCCGTGGATGCCGCGCGGTTCCTCTCCACGCAGCTCGCCGAGGCGGACCTCGCCGACGCGGTCGGCCTCCTCACCAGCGCGGCGCTCTCGCGGCACGTCGTCTGTGAGCGGCGCGCGGGCGAGGTCGCGGCGCGGTGCGTGGCCACGGTGGGGCTCGGGAACGCGCTCCGCGCCGGCGACCCTCCCGGTCCCTCCGGGCGCATCGGGACGATCAACGTGCTGTGTCAGGTCGGAGTGCCGCTCTCCGAGGAGGCGCTGCTGGAGGCGCTCTCCCTCGCCGCCGAGGCGCGCACGCTCGCGGTGCGCGAGGCGGGCGTCGCGAGCCAGATGAGCGGCGCGCCTGCGAGCGGCACCGGCACCGACTGCATCGTGATCGCCGCTCCGGAGCGGCCGAACGGGGCGCGGTACGCCGGGAAGCACACGGCGCTCGGCTACGTGGTCGGCGCGGCGGTGCACGACGCGGTGGCGCGCGGCGCGGCGGCGTGGCTCTCGGAGCGGGCTCGATGAGCGCGGCGGAGATCGTCCTCGTGGGTGGTGGGGTCCGCTCCGGGAAGAGCGCGTTCGCGCTTCACCTCGCGCGCGGGCTCGGCGCTCGCCGGGTCTTCGTGGCGACCGCGCAGGCGTTCGATCGCGAGATGGAGGAGCGGATCGCCGCGCACCACGCGGAGCGCGGCGGCGCGTTCCTCACGGTGGAGGAGCCGCTCGACCTCGCGGGCGCGCTCGAGCGCGCCGACGCCGACGTGGTCGTCGTCGACTGCCTCACGCTCTGGATCTCCAACCTGCTCCTGCGCGGCGACGGCGCCGCCGCCGTCGCGGCGCAGGTCGAGGCCGTCGCCGGGGTGCTGGCGCGCCGCCGCGTGCACGCGGTGCTCGTCACGAACGAGGTGGGCATGGGCGTCGTGCCGGAGAGCGCCCTCGGGCGCGCGTTCCGCGACGCGGCCGGCCGCGCTCACCAGCGGCTCGCCCGCGACGCCGACCGCATCTATCTCGCGACCCTCGGGTGCGTCCTGCGCCTCCGCCCCGGCCCCCTCACCCTCATCCACCCGGAGACCCCACCATGACCTCGCTCGAGACCACCTGCGCCGCGATCCCCCTGCCCGACTCGGCCGCCGCCGCCGCCGTGCAACGCCGGCTCGACGGCAAGACCAAGCCGCGCGGAAGCCTCGGGCGCCTGGAGGAGATCGCCTGCGCGCTCGCCGCGATCCAGGGCACCGCCACGCCGCGCGCGGCCGTGAAGGCGGTGGTGGTGATGGCCGGCGACCACGGGGTCGCCGCCGAGGGCGTCTCGGCGTACCCCCAGGAGGTGACCGCGCAGATGGTCGCCAACTTCGCTGCCGGCGGCGCGGCGATCAACGTGCTCGCGCGGCACGCCGGCGCCAGGGTGATCGTCGTGGACATGGGCGTGAAGCTCCCCATCCCCGGGCTCGCGGGCGTGCGCGACCGGCGCATCGGGGCGGGCACGCGCAACCTGGCGCGCGGCCCGGCGATGACCCGCGAGGAGGCGGCCAGGGCGGTCGAGGCCGGGATCGGCGTCGCTCGCGAGCTCGCCGACGAGGGCGTGCACGTGCTCGGGATCGGGGAGATGGGCATCGGCAACACCACGCCGGCGAGCGCGCTCACCGCTGCGTTCACGGGCCTCCCCGCGGCCGAGGTCACCGGGCGTGGCACCGGGATCGACGACGCCACTCACGCACACAAGGTCGACGTCGTGAATCGCGCGCTCGCGGTGAACCGTCCCGATCCGTCCGACCCGCTCGGCACGCTCGCCGCGCTGGGCGGGTTCGAGATCGCCGGGCTCGCCGGGGTGGTCCTCGGCGCGGCCGCGCGCCGCGTGCCCGTGGTGACGGACGGGTTCATCGCGAGCGCCGCCGCCCTCGCCGCCGCGCGCCTCGCGCCGCGCGCCGCGGACGCGGTGCTCGCGTCGCACCGCTCCGTGGAGGCGGGCCACCGCGCCGTGCTGCGCGCGCTCGGCAAGGAGCCGCTCCTCGCTCTCGACCTGCGGCTCGGCGAGGGGACTGGCGCGGCGCTCGCGTTCCACGTCATCGAGGCCGCCGCCCGCGTGCTCGACGAGATGGCGACGTTCGAGGGCGCGGGCGTCACCGACGCGGGGCGCTGACGAATGTCGCCCGGGCTCCACGCAGCGTCGGTCCTCGCCGGCGCCCTCACGCTCGACCTCGTCATCGGCGAGTTCCCGGCGCGCCTGCACCCGGTCGTCTGGATGGGGTGGGCGATCTCGGCGCTCGAGCGGCGCGCCCCCGTAGCCGGTCGCGCCGGGCCGCTGGCATACGGCGCGGTGATGGCGCTCGCGCTGCCGGCGCTCTTCGCTGGCGGCGCCCTGCTCCTCTGCCTGGCTGCGCGACCGTGGCCGGCGCTCTCGATCGCGGTGGAGGCGATGCTGCTCAAGTCGAGCTTCGCGGTGCGCGCCCTCGGCGACGCGGCGGGCGCGGTGTCGCGCGCGCTCGGGCGGGGCGCGCTCGACGAGGCGCGCGCGGCGCTGCGGGCGCTCTGCAGCCGGGACCCGGACCGCCTGGACGCGCCGCTCGTGGCGGCGGCGGCGGTGGAGTCCGTGGCGGAGAACGCGTCCGACAGCGCGGTCGCGCCGCTCCTCTTCTGGGCGGTCCTCGGCGTCCCCGGCGCGGTCGCGTACCGCGCGGTGAACACGCTCGACGCGCGGGTCGGGTACCGCGGGCGGCACGAGTGGCTCGGCAAGGCCTCAGCCCGGCTCGACGATCTCCTGAACCTCGTCCCTGCGCGCGTCACCGCCGCGCTCCTCCTCGTCGCGGGGCTCGCCTGCGGCGCCGACGCGCGGCGCGGGCTGGCGGTGCTCCTGCGCGACGGCGCCCGGACCGAGAGCCCGAACGCCGGGCGCCCGATGGCGGCGATGGCCGGCCTGCTCGGCGTCGAGCTCGAGAAGGTCGGGCAGTACCGGCTCGGCGATCCGATCCGGCCGGTCACCGCGGAAACCATCTCGGCGGCGTGGCGGATCGCCTTGCTCGCGGCGGTCGCCGCCGCGGCGGTCGGGGTCGCGCTCGCCGCGGCGACGGGGGGATGGCGTGAGCTCGCCTGACCGGCCCCGCGTCCACGGCGGCCCCGTCGCCGCCGAGCTCGCCGCGCTCGGTCTCGCGGCCGCCGACGTGATCGACTTCAGCGTGAACGTGAACCCGTACGGCCCTGCGCCGGCCGTCGCGGCGGCGGCGCGGGGCGCGGACGTCTCGCGCTACCCTGAGCCTCGGGCCGAGACGGTCCGGGCGGCCCTCGCCGCGCGGTGGCGGGTCGAGCCGGGCGGCGTCCTGTTCGCGCACGGCGCGGCGGAGCTCCTGTGGGATCTCGCCCGCCACGTCGCGCGCGCGGGCAGGCGAGCGCTGGTCGTCGAGCCCGCGTTCTCGGAGTTCCGCGCGGGCGTCGCGGCTGCCGGCGGCGACGCGATCGAGTGGTCGCCCGACCCGGCGCGTGGGCTCTCGGTGGACTTCGAGGCGGTGTCCGAGCGGCTCGCGTCCTCGGGCGCCGCCGCCGCCTACCTCGCCTCGCCGACGAGCCCCGCCGGCGCCGCCGTGCCCTCCGCCGACGTCGCGCGCCTCGCGCGCGCACACCCCCACGTCCTCTTCGTCCTCGACGAGTCGTTCCTCGCGCTCTCCGACCGGCACGCCGAGGCGGACGTCACGCTCCCCCTCAACGTCGCGCGCGTCCGCTCCCTCACCAAGGAGCACGCCATCCCGGGTCTGCGAGTGGGGTATCTCCTCGCCGACCCCGGGCTCATCGCCGCCCTCGACGCAGCGCGCCCGACCTGGTCGACGAGCGCCCCCGCGCAGGCCGCCGCGCTCGCCGCGCTCGGCGAGGAACCGTTCGTGGCGGCGAGCCGGGCCCGGCTCTCGGTCGACCGGGAGGCGCTCCGCCAGGGCCTCGCCCGGCTCGGCCTCGAGGCGCCGCCCTCCGTCGCGCCCTACCTCGTGTTCCGCGCCGGCGACGGCGCCGCGTTGCGCCGGCGGCTGCTCGCGCGACGCGTGCTGGTGCGGGACTGCACGTCGTTCGGCCTCCCCGGCTTCGTCCGCGTCGCGGCGCGGCCCGCCCAAGACCGCGAGGTGTTCCTCGCCTCGCTCGAGAAGGAGCTGTCATGACCGCCGCCGTCATCATGGTGCAGGGGACAGCCTCGTCGGTCGGCAAGAGTCTCGTCGTCACCGGCCTGTGCCGGCTGTTCCGGCGGGCGGGCCTGCGCGTCGCGCCCTTCAAGGCCCAGAACATGGCCCTCAACTCCGCCGTGACCGTGGACGGCGGCGAGATCGGACGCGCCCAGGCGGTGCAGGCGGAGGCGGCCGGCATCGACGCCGCCGTCGACATGAACCCGATCCTGCTCAAGCCCGAGGGGGACTCCCGCTCGCAGGTGATCGTGCTCGGCAGTCCATCGGGGAGCATGAGCGCCGCCGACTATCACGCCCGGAAGCCCGAGCTGCGGGCCGTGGTGCGCGAGGCGCTCGCGCGGCTCCGCCTCCAGGTCGACCTCGTCGTGATCGAGGGCGCCGGGAGCCCCGCAGAGGTGAACCTGAAGGAACGCGACATCGTCAACATGGACGTCGCGAAGGCGGCCGGCGCGCGGGTGCTCCTCGTGGGCGACATCGATCGGGGCGGCGTCCTGGCGGCCTTCGTCGGGACGCTGATGCTCCTCGAGCCCGACGAGCGCGCGCTCGTGGGCGGCTTCCTCGTGAACAAGTTCCGGGGCGACCTCAGGCTCCTCGAGCCGGGGCTCGCGTTCCTGCGCGAGCGGACGGGCGTGCCGGTCGCGGGCGTGCTCCCGTACCTGCGCGGGCTGCGGATCTCGGAGGAGGACTCGGTCTCGCTCGACCATCGCTGGCGGACCCGACGGGCCGCGCCGGGCGAGCTGGAGATCGCGATCGTGCGGCTCCCGCGCATCTCGAACTACGACGAGTTCGACGCGCTCGAGCACGAGCCGGGCGTGGTGGTGCGCTACGTCGATCGGCCGGAGGAGCTGCGCGGCGCGGATCTCGTGATCGTTCCGGGATCGAAGAGCACCGCGGCGGACCTGCGCTGGGTCCGCGAGAGCGGCGTCGCGCCGGCGCTCCGGGAGCGCGCTGCGCGAGGCGAGCCGGTCCTCGCGGTGTGCGGTGGCTGCCAGATGCTCGGCGACGCGCTGCTCGACCCGGATGGCGTGGAGTCGGATGAGGCCGAGGTGGCCGGGCTCGGGATCCTTCCGATCGTGACTCGCTTCCGGCGGCAGAAGACGACCGCGCGCGTGCGCGCGCACGCGGCCGCCAGGCTGCTCGCCCCCGCCGGCGGCGGCGAGGTGCGCGGGTACGAGATCCACATGGGAGAGGTCGAGCGGCTCTCCGGAGCGCCGGCGCTTCGGCTCGTCGCGCGGAACGGGGCGGCGTGCGATGCGGAGGACGGGGCGGTGTCGGCGGACGGCGCCGTCGTCGGGACGCTCGTCCACGGCGTGCTCGAGGACGACGCAGTGCGCGCGGCGCTGCTCGCGCGGCTCCGCGACCGGCGGAGCCTCGCCGCGCCCGCGGGCCCGCTCATCCCCAGCCGCGATGCGGAGTACGACCGGCTCGCCGACGCGCTCGCCACACACCTCGACTGGGAGCTCCTCTGCGGGCTCGCGGGCGTCAGGGTCGCCCGGCCGGCGGCGGTGGGCGCGTGAGCCGGCTCGCGGTCGCGCTCGCGTTTCTGACGCGGCTCCCGGCGCCGGTGCGGGCGGAGGCGGGCGCGCGCGAGGTGGGGCGCGCGATGCTGTTCTTCCCCGCGGTGGGCGCCGCGCTCGGCGCGGTCCTCGCTGCCGCCGGCCTCCTCCTCGTCCGCGCGCTGCCGCCGCCTCTCGCGGCGATCCTCGTCGTCGCGCTCGGGACCGCGATGACGGGCGCGCTTCACCTGGACGGCCTCGCCGACACCGCCGATGGGCTCGGAGGCGGAAGGAACGCGGAGGACGCGCTGCGGATCATGCGCGATCACGCGGTGGGCGCCTACGGCGCCGCGGCGCTCGTCCTCGCGCTGCTCGTGAAGGTGGCCGCGATCGCGGCACTCCTCAGTCGGCCCGGCGCCGCCGCATGGCTCCCGCTCGCGGGCGCGCTGTCGCGCTGGGTGCTCGTGCCTGTCGCCCGCCTCGCGCCGAGTGCGCGGCCCGACGGGCTCGGGGCCTCGGTGGCGGCGCACGTCGGCCCGCCCGAGGTGGCCGGCGCGACGGCGCTCGCGCTCGGCGTCGCGCTCGGCCTCGCGGGAGTCCGGGGCGCGGTGGCGTGGGCGACGGTCGCGCTCGCCGGCGCCGCGTTCGCCGGGTTTTGCCGTCGCCGCATCGGCGGGATGACCGGCGACACGCTGGGGGCCACGGGCGAGCTCGCCGAGGCGCTCGTGCTCGTGCTCGGCGTGGGGCTGGCGGCGCCGTGATAGCCCCGCGGCCGAGCGGCGCGACGCGCGTCATCCTCGTGCGGCACGGCGAGGCGGCGATCGAGCCGGGGCGGATCTGCGGGCGGCTCGATCCGCCGCTCTCGGCGGCGGGAAGGGCGCGGATCCGCCGGGTGGCGCGCTGGCTCCGCGAGATCGAGGTCGCGGCGGTGTGCGCGAGCCCGGCGCGGCGTGCAATGCAGACGGCGCGGCTCCTCGCCGCCGGCCGCTCGCTCGGGATCGAGCAGGTGCCGGGACTCCGGGAGGTGGACTTCGGCGCGTTCGAGGGGCTCACCTGGGAGGAGGCACGAGCGCGCGACCCGGAGACCTGCGCCGCCTGGCTCGCGCGCCCGCACGAGGTCACGTTCCCCGGCGGAGACGGGTTCCCGGGCATTTCGGCTCGTGCCCTCGAGGCGATGGCCGCTCTCCGCGCGAAGCACCCCGGCGAGACGGTGCTGGTGGTCGCCCATGCCGGCGTGAACCGGGCAATCCTGGCGGACGCGCTCGGGATGGAGGCCGCGGAGTCGTTCCGCATCGATCAGGTGCCCGGCGCCGTGAACCTGCTCGACTGGTTCGAGAGCGGCGCCGTCGTTCGGCTCGTCAACGGGGGTCCCGGCCGCGCTGGTCCGGACCCGGCCCCCCGGCCCCCGGTTCCCGGGGCGCGCTAGGAGGTATCGCCGCCGTCACCATCACCCCGTCCCCGCCTGCGTGCCCTGCACGATCGCGGCGACGGGAACGCCGCCCTCGAGCATGACGCGGCTCCCTGGCGCGGCGGGAATGCGCGGCCCGGGAGTGAGGATGCCGGCGAGGTTCAGCGGGTCGGACGCGGAGAGGTCGAGCCGGTCGGGGTTCCCATCCCCCGCGCGCCGCGCGGCGCGGAGCGCGTCCACCGCTTCCGGCAGCGCGAACTGCTCACCGCTGAAGCCCACCACGAAGCGACCGCCGCGGATCTCACCGCGCGCCTCGAGCGACCGGTAGACGCGGACGAGATCGCGCCAGGGCGGCGGGCGAGACTCGCGAGCCAGGACATCGCGGAAGACGACGCCGTAGCGGCGCAGGTACTGGCGCGCCACGCGGTCGAGCGTCTCCGGGGAGAGGTCGCCGTCCGTCCCGCGTCCGGCGGTACGTGGCGCGGAACTCTCGGTCGGGCGGGACGAGCTCGAGCCGGCCGCGACGCGGTCCGTGGGACGAAGCGCGGAACTCTCGGTCGGGGTCGGCCTCAGCAGCGCCCACCGTCCCCCCGCGCTGCCCGGTCGGGCGGCCCGCCCGCGCGCCGGCGGCGCGACGAGCGCGCGCAGCCCCGCGAACCCGTCGCAGGTCACGAGCCCCGCCGACACGAGCTCCCACAGCGCCTCCTCCGTCTCTCCGGGCGGTGCGCCGACCGCCGGTGCGAGCTCGGCGAGGAACGAGGCGCCACGCCGCGCGAGCACCGCGACGAGCGCGCCCGCGATCTCGCCGAGCGGCGGTCGCTCGGGCGCGATGGCCTCGAGCAGCCAGGGGAGCTCCTCGCGCAGCGCGAGCGTCACCGGGGCCGAGCGGGTGGGGGCGCCCTTGCGGCGCGGCGGGCCGTCCTGCGGCGGCGCCACGTGCAGCCGGCCCCAGGCGACCTCGCCGGACGAGCACAGCCCGTCCAGCAGGCCGGGCTCGTAGCCTGCGACGCGCGCGGGCAGGAGATCGCGCTCCCACGCGCCCGCGGCGGCGTGAAAGCCCTGGAGCATTCCCAGGACCTCGGCGAGGCCGCGCGCGCCGTGGAGCCGCGTGCCCGGCGCGACGTGCTGCCAGCGCGCGAGGAAGCGGAGGAACACGGCGGCGCTGGCGGGCTCGATCTCGCGGCGCAGCCGGCCGAGGGTGAGGCGGTGGATGCGCGCGAGCACGCTCCGCTCGCACCAGTGCGGCGCGTCGGCGGACCAGGGCGATCCGGCGAGGAAGGAGCCGCGAAGGACGAGCCCCTCGGCCTCGAGGCGGAGCAGCGCGGACGCGGCGGCGCTTTCGGAGAGCCCGATGCGCCCGGCGAGGTCGACGGCGGTGGTGGGGCCGAGGTGGGTGACCCAGCCGCGGACGAGGGCGAGGACCGGATCTTCGGGGATGCGCTCGGACGCGAGCGGGGAGAGGGGAGGGGAGAAGGTCGGGTTCGAGGTCGGGCTCGCGGTCGAGGTCGACGTCGATCCGCCCATCCCCCCCGCCGCCCCCCTCGCCGTCCCCACACGCTCCGCCGCCACCCACCACCGGCCCTCACCCACGGTCATCACGGCCGCCCGCCCCGCCGCCTCGAGCTCGCCGAGCCACCGTTCCCATCCGGACGCCGGCGACGCCGGCAGGATCCCCAGATCGAGGAGCGCGTCGTGCACCTCGTCCGCGTCCCGCGGCGCGGGCCACACCTGCTCGGCGACCTCCGCGATGGCGGCGGGATCGAGCGCGCCGATGCCGCTCGCCTCGGCCGCCGGCAACGACCGCCGCACCGCGACCGCCCGCGCGCGGCGCTCCTCGAGCGGCGCGTCGTCGAGGAACGCCCAGGGCCTGGCGTTGAGGAGCTCGTGCGAGAGCGGCGAGGGCTCGGGCGTGTCCACCGCGAGCAGCCGCACCTCGCCGGCCGCGATCCGCGCGAGCAAGCTCCGGAGCCCGGCCGCGTCCATCGCCTCGGTGAGGCAGTCGCGCAGCGTCTCGCGGACGAGCGGGTGAGCGGGCACCTCGATCGGCCCGCCCGGCGCGTTGTCCTGGCAGGCGACCTGCGCCGGGAAGACCGCGGCGAGCAGGTCCTCCGCGCGCATCCGCGCGATGGGCGGAGGCATGCGCTTGCCCCTGAAGAGGCGGGGGATGGCGAGCGCGCGCGTGGCGTTCCAGCGCCAGCGCACGCCGAACATGGGCGCCTGGAGCACCGCCTGCTCGAGCACCTCGTCGAGCGTCGCGGGCGTGACGTAGGAGAAAATCGTCTCGAGCGGGAACGCGTGCTGCGGCCCGAGCGAGAGGAGCACGCCGTCGTCGGTCGCGGCGGCCTGCAGCTCGAAGTCGAACGTGCGGCAGAAGCGCTTGCGGAGCGCGAGCCCGAAGGCCCGGTTGGTGCGCGCGCCGAACGGCGCGTGCAGGACGAGCTGCATCCCGCCGGCCTCGTCGAAGAAGCGCTCCGCGACGAGCGTGTCCTGCGTGGGCAGCGCGCCGAGCGCCGCGCGCCCCGCCGCGAGGTAGTCCACCACCTGGCGCGCGCCCGCCTCGGGCAGCGCCGCCTCCGCCGCGAGCCAGGCGACGGCCGCCTGGGGGTCGGCGAGGCGCGGCTCGAGCTCCGCGCGCAGCGCCGACACCTCCGCCGACAGGGCGCCGCTCCGCCCCGGCGCCTCGGCGTTCCAGAACGGGACGCCCGGCGGAGCGCCGTGGGCGTCCTCGACCCGGACGATCCCGGCCTCCACGCGCCGGATCATCCAGGAGGTCGTGCCGAGCAGGAACACGTCGCCCGCCAGGCTCTCCACCGCGAAGTCCTCGTCCACCTGCCCGATGGTCACGCCCTCCGGCTCGGCCACCACGGCGTACTGCGCGGTGTCGGGGATGGTCCCGCCGCCGGTGAGCGCGGCGATGCGCGCTCCGCGCCGCGCCTTGACGCGGCCGTGCACGCCGTCGCGGTGGAGGAGCGCGGTGGTGCGGCCGGGCGTGGTGGCGATCCCCTCCGAGAGCATCTCCACCACCGCGTCGAAGTCGGCCCGCGCGAGGTCGTGGTACGGCCAGGCGCGCCGCGCGAGCGCGTAGAGGCGGTCCTCGTGGATCGACCCGCAGGTCGCCTCCGCCACGAGCTGCTGGGCGAGCACGTCGAGGGGCGCGGCCCGCACCGAGACGGGCTCGAGGCGCGCGCGCCGGAGCCCGCGCACGAGCGCGGCGCACTCCACGAGCTCGTCGCGGCTCATCGGGAAGAGCCGGCCCTTGGGCGTGCCGCCCCGCACGTGCGCGGCGCGCCCGATGCGCTGGGTGCCGGTGGAGATCGCCCCCGGCGAGCCGAGCTGGACGACGAGGTCCACCTCGCCCACGTCGATGCCGAGCTCGAGCGAGGCGGTCGCCACCACCGCGCGCAGCGCGCCCGCCTTCAGCCGCTCCTCCGTGGCGAGCCGGCGCTCGCGGGAGAGGCTGCCGTGGTGCGCCGACACCGCGCCCTCCCCGAGCCGCTCGACGAGCGCGTGCGCCGCCCGCTCCGCGAGCCTGCGGGTGCCCACGAACACGAGCGTGGAGCGGTGCTCGCGGATGAGGTCGGCCACCCGGTCGTAGGTCTCGGCCCACAGCTCCCTCGAGGCGACCGACGAGAGCTCGTCGCGCGGGACCTCGATCGCCACGTCGAAGCGGCGCCGGCGGCCGACCTCCACGATCGCGCAGCGCGGACGGCCCCGCGGATCGACCCGCTCCGAGCCGACGAGGAAGCGCGCCACCTCCTCCACCGGATCGACCGTGGCGGAGAGGCCGATGCGCTGGGGCCGCCGCCGCGCGAGCGCCTCGAGCCGCTCGAGGGAGAGCGCGAGGTGCGCGCCGCGCTTGTCGCCCGCGAGGGCGTGGATCTCGTCCACGATCACCGCCTCGACGTCGCCCAAGGAGGCCCGCCCGCTCTCGCTCGTGAGCAGGAGGTAGAGCGACTCGGGCGTGGTGACGAGGATGTGCGGCGGACGGAGCAGGAGCTTGCGCCGTGCCGAGGCGGGCGTGTCCCCGGTGCGGACCGCGACCCGGAGCTCGGGCAGCGTGAGCCCGGCCGCGTGGGCCGCGGCGCGGATCTCGGCGAGCGGCGCCTGCAGGTTCCTCGTGATGTCGTTGCCGAGCGCGCGCAGCGGCGAGACGTAGACGACGCGCGTCCGGTCGCCGAGCTCGCCGGCGAGCCCCTCCTTCAGGAGGGCGTCGATGGCGTGGAGGAACGCCGCGAGCGTCTTGCCCGAGCCCGTGGGCGCCGAGACGAGCACGTCGCGCCGCGCGTCGATCTCCCGCCAGGCGGGCGTCTGCGGCTCCGTCGCGTCGCCGAACCGCCGCGTGAACCAGTCGCGGACGACCGGGTGGAAGCTGTCGAGCACGCGCTTCTCTTAAGCGCCCCGCCCGGGCGACGCCCGCGTCTCGGGCTCCCCCCTATGATTCGTGCCTCGACCTCGACGGGGAGCCTCATGCTGCTCAAGGAAACCGCGCTCGTACGCCTGCTGTCCCTCAGGATCCCGGTGCTCCTCTTCGTCGGGCCCCGGGTGATGCGGCTCGACGAGGAGGTCTGCGAGATCGAGATCCCCCTCGGCTGGCGCACGCGGAACCACCTCGGCTCCATGTACTTCGGCGCGCTGTGCGCGGGCGCCGACCTGGCCGGCGGGCTGCACGCCGCGCGGCTCACCACCGTCGGGAAGTTCCGCGGCGTGAAGCTCGTCTTCGCCGACGTGAAGGGAGAGTTCCTGAAGCGCGCCGACGGCGACGTCCTCTTCCGCTGCGCCGACGGCGCGCGCGTCGCCGCGGCGGTGCGCAAGACACACGAGACCGGCGAGCGCGTGACCTTGCCCGTCGGGATCACGGCGCTCGTGCCGGACAAGTACGGTGAGGAGCCGGTCGCGCGCTTCACGCTCGCGCTCTCGCTGAAGCGCGGCGACGGGCCGGTGCGGCTCGCCGAGGCGCCGCCGCGCGAGACCCGGACCGGTGGCGCCTGACGGCGCTCGCGAGCGCCGGTCGTGAGCTTCCGGTGTCGCGCGGGGAGCCCGGACGCTATGCTCCCGGGCATGCGACTCCCCGCCTCCGTCGCCGTCCTCGCCGCAGCGCTCGCCCTCGTCGGGCCGGTCCGCGCGGTCGCGGCGCCCGGCACCGCGCGGGGCCGGTCCATCGCGGACGACTACGACCGCGCGCGCGCCGAGGCGCGCTCGCGCGGCGTGCCGCTCGTCGTGGACGTCTGGGCCCCCTGGTGACCCACCTGCCGCTTCATGCGGGCCTACGTCCTCCCGGACAAGCGGCTCCAGAAGCTCGCCGGACGGTTCGTCTGGCTCGACATCGACACGGAGAAGCCCAGGAACGCGGCCTTCGTCGGCAAGTTCCCGATCGACGCGTGGCCGAGCATCCTCGTCGTGAACCCGGAGGACGAGCGGGTGATCGTCCGCTGGGCCGGGACCGCGACGGCCGAGCAGATCGAGCGGATCGCGCTCGACGGTGAGCGCCAGCTCCGGGCCGGCGAGGTGTCGCGCGCGGAGGAGGCGCTCGCGCGCGCGGACCGGCTCCTCGGCGCGCGGAGGCACGCCGAGGCCGCGGTGGCCTACCACGAGGCGCTCGCGGCGGGCGGCAAGAGCTTCCCGGCGCGGGAGCGCGCCTCCGAGGCCGCGGTCCAGGCGCTCTCGATGGCGGGCGACCCCGCCGGCTGCGCGCGCGCGGCGGGCGAGGTCCTGCCCGGCCTCCGCGGCGCGAGCGCGGCGCGCGTCGCCGCCCAGGGGCTCTCGTGCGCGCTCGAGCTCGAGGACGCCAAGGCGCGCGCGGCGGAGGTCGCCGCGCTCGAGCCCGGCGCGCGGCGTGCGCTGGACGCGCGCGGGGTCCTCGCGGACGACCGCTCCTGGCTGTACGACGTCCTCTCCTCGGCGCGGGCCGAGGCGGGGGACGCGGCCGGGGCGAAGGCGCTCGCGCGCCGCTGGCTCGCGTTCCTGGACGGGGAGGCCCGCCGCGCGCCGACGCCGCTCGCGCGCTCCGCCTTCGACGGGCAGCGGCTCCAGGCGGCGCTGCGCATCGGCGAGCCGGAGCGCATGCTCCCGGCGCTCCTCGCGTCCGAGCGCGAGCTGCCCGGCGAGTACGTGCCCCCCACGAACCTCGGCGTCCTCTACCTCGCCCTCGGGCGGCCGGCCGACGCGCTCGGCGCCGCCGATCGCGCGCTCGCGCTCGCGGAGGGACCGCGCCGGATCCGGGTGCTCGTGCTCCGCGCGGAGGCGCAGGCGAAGCTCGGCGATCGTCCCGGCGCGCGCGCGACGCTCGAGCGCGCCATGAGCGACGGCGAGGCGATGCCCGAGGCGTCGAGGCCGCGCGGCTATCTCCGGAAGGCGAAGAAGCTGCTCGGCGAGCTGGGGACGTCGTGACCCGCGGCGGGGCGCCCGTCCGCGCCCCGCATCCTCACCGGCACGGGTACAGGCTCTCGGTGAACCACCAGCGGCCGTCGCGCCGCACGAAGCAGAGCGGCGCCCCGGGCGTCCCGAGGCCGGGCGCTCGGTAGTCGATGCAGGGCAGGCCGGCGGGCCCCGCGCGGGCGTCCGCGCGGAAGGCGACGAGCACCGCCACCTCGCGCGCCTCGCGGAAGAAGGCGCGCAGCGAGCGGGCCATCCCGGGGAAGGGGACGTGGCCGGGTCCGCCGAAGAAGACGCCGTGCAGCCAGCTCCCCTCTGCGCGGAGATCCTGCTCGACCCGCTCGCGCGGCACGACGCGGTCGCCGCAGCGCAGCCCGTCCGGCGGGACGCGCGCCACGACGGCCCCGACGTCGCCCGCCTCGATGGCGCGCTGCAGCTCGCCCCCGAGCCGGATGAGCTCCCGCGCGATCGCCTCCCGGCGGCGCTCGACCGACTCCTTTCCACCGGCGGGAGAGGCCGCCTTCGGGGCCGCGCGGCCCGGCGTGGCGCGGGGCGCCTCGGCGGCGCGCGCGGGGGAGGCCGTGAGCGCCATCGCGAGGAGGACGGTGAGGAGCGGGCGCACGGCCGAACCGTAGGCGAGCGCCGCGGGCGCTGCAACGGAGAGTCTGGTCGCGGTCGGGTCCGAGGCCGGTCGTCCCGGCGCGGGGTCCGGCCCGACGTCCTCGTCACTCGCCCGCGGCCGGCTCACGGGATGCGGTACTTCAGCAGGTGCGCCTCGAGCGGGCCGTTCCAGAGCCGGTGATCCACCTCGGGCCGGAGCGCGATCGCACGCTCGAGGAGCGGGTTCCCCGAGAGCACGACGGCGGTCCACCCGGAGTGGCGGGCGAGCATCTCGGCGAGGCCGCGGTAGAAGCCTCCGAGCTTCTTCTGCTGCACGCGCGGGTCCTCCTCGCCCGACATGAGCCGCTCGCCGTAGGGCGGGTTCGTGACGAGGAAGCCGCGCGCCGCGATGGGCTGGAGCTCGCGCGCGTCGCCGCGCTCGATGGTCACGTCCGCGGCCACCCCGGCGGCGGCGGCGTTGCGGTGGAGGGCGTCGATGGCCTTGGTGTGGAGATCGCGGGCGAGCACCGGCGCGGGCGCGCGCGGGAGGATCGCCTCGCGCGCCTCGACCTTCATGCGGTCCCAGGCGGACTGGGGGGCGCCGCGGTACATCGGCCAGCGCTGGAAGCCGAACGCGCGGCCGAGGCCGGGCGCGACGTGGCGGGCGCGGAGCGCGTGCTCGATCGCGAGCGTTCCGGAGCCGGCCATCGGATCCACGAAAGGCGCCTCGGGGTCCACGCCGCCGAGGAGCAGGATCGCGGCGGCGAGGGTCTCCTTGAGCGGCGCCAGGGTGGCCGCGCCGCCGCGGTAGCCGCGGCGGTGGAGCGGCTCGCCGGCGAGGTCGAGCGAGAGGGCCGCCTCGTCGCGGGCGAGGTGGAGGACGATGCGGACGTCGGGATCCTTGGCATCGACGTCGGGGCGCGCGCCGAGCGCCTCGCGGAGCACGTCCACCGCCGCGTCCTTCACCTTGAGCGCAGCGTACCCCGAGTGCGTGATGGCGGAGGAGGTGACCGTCGCCTCGACCGCGAGGGTGGTCCGGAGCGTGAGCCACTCGCCCCAGGCCACCTGGCGCGCGCCCTCGTAGAGCGCCTCCGGCGACGGGGCGGGGAACCGCGCGAGCTCGAGGAGCACGCGCATCGCCGTGCGCGCGTGCAGGCAGGCCTTCATGCCGGCCTCGAGCGGGCCCTCGAAGGAGACGCCGCCGCGGTCGCCGCGCACGGCGGGGAGGCGGAGCGCGGACAGCTCTCGGCGGAGGGCACCCTCGGTACCCTTCGCGCACGTCGCGAAGAAGCGCATCGCCGTCTTTTACCTCGGCCGGGCCGCGCTGGCGCGCGCGCCGCCGTCGAACACGCCGAGCCTGACCGACCCCTTGGCCGTGCGCTTCGCCGCGTACATGAGCTCGTCCGCGCGCGCCATCATCTCGTCCACCGAGACGGCGGGCTTTCGGAACACCGCCGCGCCGACGCTGAAGCGCACCGCCCAGCCGTGCCGGTCCATCGTCTCCCGCAGCGTCCCCTGGAGCCGCGCGAGGAGCGCCTCCGCCATCGGCTCGTCGGTCTCCGGGAGCAGGAGCCCGAACTCGTCGCCTCCCAGGCGCGCGACCGAGTCGATGGCGCGGGTCGCCGACCGGAGCGTCCGCCCGACGACGGCGAGCAGCGCGTCGCCCTCCGCGTGGCCGAGCCGGTCGTTCACGTCCTTGAAGTCGTCGCAGTCCACGTAGGCGAACGTGAGCGGCCGGCGGTGCCGCCGCGCGCGCTCCAGCTCCAGCGTGGCGGCCTCGATGAAGGCGCGCCGGTTGGGGATGTGCGTGAGCGTGTCGGTGCGGGCGAGGAGCTCCTCCGCCTCGAGCCGGACCCGGAGCGCGTTCAGGACGAGGACGAGCGCGAGCGAGGTGCCGAGCTGGATGACGCCGTTCCAGCCGAGCACCGCCACCGGCAGCGCGCGCCCGCCCGACTCGAGCCGGTACAGCGTGTCGGCGGCGGTGGCGACCACGGCGCCGCCGATCGAGAGCGCGACCCCGCCCCGCAGCGTGACGAACCAGGTGCTGAAGCCGATCGGCGCGAGGTAGAGCAGGATGAGCGAGACGTCCGTGCCGGTGAGGTAGTCGGCGAAGCCGACGCAGACCGTCATCCCGAACGCGGCCGCGAGCCAGGCCGCGCGCGCGAGCCCGGAGGGCGCCCCCGCGCCGAGCGCGGCGCGTGACGGGGCGTGGACGCCGGGCGGCGGCGGGGTGGGCGGGCCCTCGGTCGGCCGTCCTCTGGATCGCAGGCGCACGCGCGGTGTCCGTTCAATCCCGGCGCCGGGGCGCCGTGTCAAGCGGGCGGGAGCCTAGCGCCCCGCGGCCACCTCGACGCGGCGGTTGGCGGCGCGGCCGCGCGCCGTGAAGTTGGGGAGGAGCGGGCTCTCGCCGCCTCGTCCGACCCAGCTCACCCGCGCGCGGGAGAGGCCGAGCTGCAGGAGCCGCTCGCCCGCCGCGCGCGCCATCGCGCTCGAGAGCTCCACGTCGCCGGCGCGATCGTCGGTCGCGTCCACGAACGCCTCGACGCGGACCGGGGCGCCCGGCGAGGCGCCGAGCGCGATCGCGAGGTCGGCGAGGCCGCCGTCGCGGAGCAGCTCGGCCGTGCGGCCGGAGAACGCGACGTCCTCGACGACCACCCGCTCGCCGGCCGCGAGCCTCCGGGCCCACTCCGCCTGGCGCGGCGTCCGCGGCTGCACCTCGGAGGCCGGCGCGGCGGGCGCGGGCGCCTTCGCCTCCGCGACCGCCGGCACCACCGCGGGCTGCGGGTCGGGCCGGGCGCCCTGGCGCGGCTCCGCGAGGGCGAAGCGCCGGAGCGCCTGCGTGCGCGCCGGATCGAAGCACTGCTTGCGGCCGGGGTCGCCGATCCTGGCGAGCATCGGGCGGGCGAGCTCGTCCACCGTGCGCCGGACGGCCTCCTCCGGCGACTCGCCGGGCGCGGCGTGGACCACCGCGTTCCGCGCGAACAGCAGGCGGTGCGCTCCGGTGACGGCGACGCGCACCGACACGAGCAGGGGGGCGTCCTCGCCCTTTCCCCCGCCCTCGACGGTGCCGTACACCGCCGCGTCGGCGCCCACGAGCTCCGCGAGCTCGAGCGCGAGGCTCGGGGCGATCCCGGCGGGCAGCTCGAGCGGAGTGTCGCGGAAGACCGCGCGCAGCTCGGGGATGGGGAACACGCGCGCCCGCGAGGGATCGACCCCGGAGAGGAGCGCCGAGGTGGCGGCCTCCGCGGCGAGCGCGACGTCGGAGGCGTTCTCGAACGGCGCGACGAGGAGGCACCGCGCGCGCGCGAGCTCCGCGCCGCGGAGCATCGCACCGTTCGGCGTGAGCGTCGCGGGCTCCGCGACGGGGGCGGACGCGCAGCCGAGCGCGAGCGAGGCGGAGAGCGCGAGGCGTCGCATGCGCGCGCCATCGTACCGCGAGCCGCGCCCCGCGCGGGGACCCGCCCTGGGCCGTTCACCGTTCCGTCGCATGGCGGTCATCAGCCTGTCACAGCAGCGTGCGTTAAGCTCGTCCCGTGACGTCCGTACTTCTGGTCGACGACGAGCGGGATCTCCTCTCGCTCCTGGACTTCAACCTGCGAGCCGCCGGGTTCGAGACCCTCCTCGCCACCACGGGCGAGCAGGCGCTGATCCAGCTCAGGCGCAGGGTTCCGGACATCGTCCTCCTCGACCTCATGTTGCCCGACGTGTCGGGTACCGAGGTGTGCCGGCAGATCAAGGCGGACCCCCGCACGCGGCACGTCCCGGTGGTGATGCTCACGGCCAAGGGGGACGAGCTCGACCGCGTGGTCGGCTTCGAGGTCGGCGCCGACGACTACGTGACGAAGCCGTTCAGCGTGCGCGAGCTCGTGCTGCGCCTCAAGGCCGTCGCGCGCCGCGCCGGCGGGGGGCGCTCGGCGGAGCGGCCTCCCGAGTCGGTCGGGCCCATCCGCGTGGACGTGGACGCGCACCGCGCCTTCGTGGACGGCGCGGAGGTGCAGCTCACGCCCCTCGAGTTCAGGCTCCTCACGACGTTCATGGCGCGGCTCGGCCGCGTCCAGTCGCGCGAGCAGCTCCTCGAGGACGTCTGGGAGATGTCGTCGGAGGTCGAGACGCGCACCGTCGACACGCACGTGAAGCGGCTGCGCGAGAAGCTGGGATCGGGCAGGGATCTGCTGGAGACGGTGAGGGGGATCGGCTACCGGCTGATCGACCCCGACGAGAAAGGCTAGCGCGTGCTCGGCCGCACCCCCCTGAACGCCGCCATCCGCGCGCTGCGCGCCGAGCTCGCGGGGGGGCCGCCGGCGGATCTGGGCCGCGACGTGCGCGAGCTCGCGGAGCTCCTCGCCGCGCGCGCGCCGCGCCGGGGCGGTGCGCTCCACCCGGACGCGACCGAGCAGGAGCTCCTCGCGGCGCTCCCCGACGCCGCCGCGCTCGTGTCGCGCGACGGCTGGGTGCGCGTCTCCAACGCCGCCTTCGACACGCTCGCCGCGAGCGGGCGCGCCGCCGGGCTCACGCCGCTCGAGATCACGCGGAGCGCGGAGCTGTCCGAGGCGGTGAAGCGCGCCCTCGAGGGCACCGCGCGCAAGCTCGAGCTGCAGCTCGGCCGCCGCACCTGGCTCGTCCACCTCGCGCCGCTCCTCCGCGGCGAGGTGCTCCTCCTGCTCCGCGACGTCACCGAGGCGAAGCGCGCGGCCGCGACCCGGCGCGACTTCGTGGCGAACGCGAGCCACGAGCTCCGCACCCCGGTGGCGGCCATCCGCGCCGCGGCGGAGACGCTGCTCGCCGGCGCGCTCGAGGATCCCGCCGCCGCGCGCGAGTTCGTGGGCATCGTGGCGCGGCACGCGGAGCGGCTGTCGCGGCTCACCCAGGACCTGCTCGACCTCTCGCGCATCGAGTCGCGGCAGTGGTCGTTCGAGCTCGCGCCCGTCGACGCGGCGCACGTGACGGCGCAGGCCGTGGACCTCGTCGCGGCGGCCGCGCGCGGGAAGGGCCTCCGGCTCGCCGCCGAGGTGCCGGAGGAGGCGCGGGTGCGGGCGGACGCGCGCGCGCTCGAGCAGGTGCTCGTGAACCTCGTCGAGAACGCCGTGAAGTACACGGCGGAGGGCGGCGTGACCGTCGGCGCCGAGCGCGAGGGGGACGGGTGGGTGCTGTCGGTGACGGACACCGGCCCGGGCATCGACCGCCATCACCTGCCGCGGCTCTTCGAGCGCTTCTACCGCATCGACCCGGGCCGCGCGCGCGACCACGGCGGCACCGGCCTCGGCCTCGCCATCGTGAAGCACCTCGTGCAGGGGATGGGCGGCGAGGTCGGCGTCGAGAGCGGCGCGAGCGGCTCGCGGTTCTGGGTGCGGCTCCCCGCCGCCTGAGCTCCGTCGCCTCCGGTCGCCCGTCCTTCCCGTCCGGGCCGGCGCCGCTGCCGAGTTCGCCGTTTCGTCACGCCGCCGCCGTGGGCGCGTCATCGCCGGCCCCTAGAAACGTGCCCGGACCGAGCCTTCGCTCGACCTCACGAAAGGGTCCGACACCTCATGAACCGCCTCACCGCCGTCCTCGCCGTGCTCGCGCTCTGCCCCGCGCTCGCGCGCGCGCAGGAGGCCGCCGCCGCGCCCCAGCAGGTCCCCGCCGAGCAGCAGGCCCCCGCCGCCGCTCAGGGCGGGCAGGAAGAGACTCCGTTCGACGGCTCCGCCATCCAGGGCAAGGTCGACTCCCTCGCGGAGCAGTACGCGGAGACGAAGACCGACGTGGCGAGCCTCAAGAAGCTCAAGTTCTCCGGCTACGTCCAGGGCCGCTACGCCTGGCAGGAGAGCACCGCCGCCGACTTCAACACGACGCCCGAGAGCGCCCCGGCGCAGCAGGGGTTCTTCATCCGCCGCGGCCGCCTCAAGGCGGCTTACGACGCGGACTGGTCGCAGTTCGTCCTCCAGCTCGACGCGACCCCCGCCGGCGTCTCGGCGAAGGAGGCGTTCGCGTCCATCAAGCTGCCGTGGCAGGGCTTCGCCATCGACGCGGGCCTCCAGCTCTTCCCCTTCGGCTACGAGGTCGGCGTCCGCTCCTCGTCGGATCTCGACCTCCTCGAGCGCTCCGCGGTCGTCCGCGCCTACCTCGCCGGTGAGTACGACCTCGGCGTCGCCCTGAAGGGCGTGTACGGGCCGCTCAACTTCAAGGTCGGCCTCTTCAACGGCGACGGCGTCGACGCGAAGCAGGCGGGCTACGACAACGACCAGCGCAAGGACGTGATCGGCCGCCTCGGCGTCGACCTCGGGATGCTCACCGGCGGCGTGTCGGGCTGGTACGGCAAGACCGTGAACTACGTCGCCTCCGACGACCCCGAGTACGACCGCTACCGCCTCGGCGCCGACGCGCAGCTCTACCTCGATCTCCTCCCCGTGGGCGGCACCGCGCTCAAGGGTGAGTACATCTGGGGCCGCACGACCATCAGCGACAAGAACGGCGGCGCGGGCGACAAGCTCGGCAAGACGGGTCACGGCTGGTACGGGCTCGCCACCCAGAACGTGGGGCGCTACCACCAGGTCGCGTTCCGCTACGAGGAGTTCACGGCGGACAACACGCTCCCGCTCACCGGCACGAACGTGAAGACCGCCCGCGAGATCCAGGCGGCCGTGCACACCTTCGTGGGCGAGGGCGGGAAGATCTCCCTCGCCTGGGCGCACCCGATGAACGGCGACCGGGCCCCGGGCGTTTCGTCCGACCCCAAGCGCGACCAGTTCATCGTCCAGGCGCAGGCCAAGTTCTAGTCACCCAGGGAACAGGAGAAGACACGAATGAAGCGCACGCTCATCGCCCTCGTCGCGGCCATCGCGCCGGCCCTCGCCAGCGCCGCCGTGACCGTGAAGGGCTCCGACACGATGGTCATCCTCGCCCAGCGCTGGGCCGAGGAGTACATGAAGCAGAACACCGGCAAGCGCGTCCAGGTCACGGGCGGCGGCTCGGGCGTCGGCATCGCCGCCCTCATCAACGGGACGACCGACATCGCGAACGCGTCGCGCGCGATGAAGGACGCGGAGAAGGGCAAGGTGCGGGAGCGCTACAACATCCTGCCCACCGAGACCGCCGTCGCGAAGGACGGCGTCGCGATCTACGTGAACGCCGCGAACCCCGTGCAGCAGCTCACGATCGAGCAGCTCGCGAAGATCTACGCGGGCGACGTGACGAACTGGAAGGACGTCGGCGGCAGCGACGCGCCCATCGTCCTCTACTCGCGCGAGAACTCGTCGGGCACCTACGTCTTCTTCAAGGAGAACGTGCTCAAGGGCGCCGACTACGCGTCCTCCGCGCAGACGCTGCCCGGCACGGCCGCGGTGGTGAACGCGGTCGCGAAGGAGAAGAACGGCATCGGGTACGGCGGCGCGGCGTACGCGAAGGGCGTGAAGGAGGTCAAGGTGGTCGGCGCGGACGGCCAGGGCTACACGCCGAGCGCGGAGAACGTCGCCTCCGGCAAGTACCCGCTCTCCCGGCCGCTCTTCATGTACACGCGCGGCAAGCCCTCCGGCGAGGCCAAGGCGTTCATCGACTACTGCCTCTCCCCCGCCGGGCAGAAGATCGTCACGCAGGTCGGCTACTTCCCCGTCAAGTAGCGGACAGGCACCCTGCCGCCCGCCCGGCGTCACGCCGGGCGGGCGGTGCCGTGTCACATGGACGCGACGCGGCCGTCACGCGGGCGTCACCGAGCCGTGCGAGAAACCCCGCCCGTGGAACAGGTCATTGCCGAAACCGGGGAGGAGGCGGTGGCACGCCCCTCCCCGTCGATGCGACGGCGGCAGCTTCGTGAGGCGGCGATCCAGGCGGTCATCACCCTGGTCGCGCTCACCGGCATCGCCGCCGTCGTCCTCATCTTCGTCTTCGTCGCGCGCGAGGCGCTCCCGATCTTCACCTCGCCGGAGGTCCGGGAGGAGACGGACCTCGCGCGCATGTTCCTCCCGCAGGCCTGGCGCGCCGGGCGGCCGGCCTTCTTCAGCTGGCAGCCGGTCTCCGAGATCCCGAAGTACTCGATGGTCCCGCTGTTCGTCGGGACCCTCAAGGTGACGGCCGTCGCCATGCTCGTGTCGGTGCCGGTGGGCGTCGCGGCGGCGCTCTTCACCTCCGAGTTCGCGCCCCGGCGGCTGCGCGAGGTGCTGAAGCCGACGATCGAGCTCCTCGCCGGCATCCCCTCCGTGGTGCTCGGGTTCTTCGCGCTCATCGTCCTCGCGAGCGTCCTCCAGGACGCGTTCGGCTTCACCTCGCGCCTGAACGCGGTGGTGGCCGGGGTCGCGCTCGCCCTCACCGTGGTGCCGGTCATCTTCACGGTCAGCGAGGACGCGCTCACCGCGGTCCCGCGCAGCTACCGCGAGGCGTCGCTCGCGCTCGGGGCCACCCGCTGGGAGACGGCGTTCAAGGTGGTGCTGCCCGCCGCGGCCCCGGGCGTGCTCGCCGCGGTGGTGCTCGGCTTCGGCCGCTCCATCGGCGAGACGATGATCGTGCTCATGGCCTCCGGCAACGCCGCGATGACGACCTTCAGCCTGGGCGACTCGGTCCGCACGCTGCCCGCCACCATCGCCGCGGAGATGGGCGAGGTGGTGTTCGGGGGCACCCACTACGCGGTGCTGTTCTTCATCGGGGTGGAGCTGTTCCTCTTCACCTTCGTGCTCAACTCGCTCGCGGCGGCGTTCGTGAAGCGGCTCGTGCGGCGCATGGCGGGGACCGCGTGAGCGTCGCCAGCCGCAAGACCCTCGGCGCCGCGCTGACGGTCCTCACCGGGGCCGCCGCCGCGCTCGTCGTCGCCATGCTGGCGGTGATCCTCGTGGACGTGTTCCGCGGGGGCGCCGGCCGGGTGAGCTGGGAGTTCCTCACCTCCTCGCCGGAGGAGGGGATGACCGCGGGCGGCATCTTCCCCGCCATCTACGGCACCGCGGTGATGACGCTCATCATGACGGTCGCCGTCATGCCGGTCGGCGTCCTCACGGCGGTCTACCTGCACGAGTACGCGGCGCCGAGCTCGCGCATGGCGGCGCTGGTGCGCGTCGCCGTCACGAACCTCGCCGGGGTGCCGTCGATCGTCTTCGGCCTGTTCGGCCTCGGCTTCTTCATCCAGTTCGTGGGCGGGGCGCTCGACCACGCGCTCTCCCCGCCGGGCGAGCTCCACTACGGGCGCCCCGCGCTCCTGTGGGCCGCGCTCACGCTCGCGGTGCTGACCCTCCCGGTGGTCATCGTCGCGACCGAGGAGGCGCTCCGCGCCGTCCCGCGCGAGCACCGCGACGCGAGCCTCGCGCTCGGCGCGACCCGCTCGCAGACCCTCGCCCGCGTCGTTCTCCCCCAGGCGCTCCCGGGTATCCTCACCGGCGCGATCCTCGCCGTGGCGCGCGGCGCGGGCGAGGTGGCACCCCTCCTGTTCACGGGGGTCGCCTACTTCCTCCCCGAGCTGCCCGGCTCCGTGTGGTCGCAGTTCATGCACCTCGGCTACCACGTCTACGTGCTCGCGACGCAGTCGCCCGACGTCGAGGCGACGCGCCCCCTGCTCTACGCGACGGTGTTCGTGCTGCTCGCGCTCACCTTCGCCCTGAACCTCGTCGCGATCGCCATCCGCACCCGCACCCGCCGCAAGGCCGCCGCCGGACACTGAGATGACGAGCATCCCCCAGCACGCCTCCGCCGCCCCGAAGATGGAGACCCGCGGGCTCGAGATCCGCTACGGCCCGAAGGCCGCCGTGAAGGGCGTGAGCCTCACGCTCCCCGAGCGCCAGGTCACCGCGCTCATCGGCCCCTCGGGCTGCGGCAAGTCCACCTTCCTGCGGGCGCTCAACCGGATGAACGACCTCATCCCGGGCGCCAGCGCCTCGGGCGAGATCCTGCTCGACGGCCGCAGCATCTACGCGGGGCACCTCGACGCCGTCGAGCTGCGCCGGCGCGTGGGCATGGTGTTCCAGAAGTCGAACCCGTTCCCGAAGTCGATCTTCGAGAACGTCGCCTACGGCCTGCGCATCGGCGGCCTCTCCGACAAGCGGGAGCTCGGGGAGCGCATCGAGCGCTCGCTGCACTCGGCGGCGCTCTGGGACGAGGTGAAGGACCGCCTCGGGGAGAGCGCCATGGGCCTCTCGGGCGGCCAGCAGCAGCGGCTCTGCATCGCGCGGGCGCTGGCGGTCGAGCCGGAGGTGCTGCTCATGGACGAGCCCGCGAGCGCGCTCGACCCCATCGCCACGGCCAAGATCGAGGACCTCATCCACGAGCTGAAGGCGCGCTACACGATCGCCATCGTCACCCACAACATGCAGCAGGCGGCGCGCGTGTCGGACCAGACCGCCTTCTTCTACATGGGCGAGCTCGTCGAGGTCGGGCCCACCGAGCAGATCTTCACGACGCCACGCGAGCAGCGCACCGAGGATTACGTCACCGGCAAGTTCGGCTAGGCTTCTCCTCGAGGACGATCATGGCGACGACCCATACCGACAAGACGTACGAGGCGGAGCTCCGGGAGCTCCGCGACCGGCTGCTCGCGATGGGGGGCCTGGTCGAGCAGGCCATCGTCTCGAGCGTGCGCGCGGTCACCGAGCGCGACGTGGAGCTCGCCGAGCAGGTGAAGCTGCGGGACCGCGAGATCAACCGGATGGAGGTGGACGTGGACGGCCAGTGCCGGCGCATCCTCGCCCTGCGCCAGCCGGCCGCCTCCGACCTGCGCTTCATCACGACCGCGCTCAAGATCGTGGTGGACCTGGAGCGGATGGGTGATCTCGCGGTGAACGTCGCCGAGCGCGCGCTCGACCTCGCCCAGGCGCCCGCCTTCGCGCCCACCCATGACCTCGCCAAGATCGCGGACCTCGCCGAGGCGCAGCTCAAGAAGGCGCTCGACGCGTTCGTCACCGGAGACGTCGCGAAGGCCGAGGAGGTCATGAAGAGCGACGAGCTCATCGACGCCCTCTACCTCAAGATCTTCAACGACATGCTCGGCCGCATGATGGAGGACTCGAAGAACATCCGCCGCGCGACCGCGCTCATGTTCGCCGCGAAGCACCTCGAGCGCTTCGGCGACCACGCGACGAACCTCGCCGAGATGGTCGTCTACATGGTCCGCGGCACCGACGTGCGTCACCCGCGGAGCCGCGCGCCGGGCGTCCCCGGCGCGTAGGCGGCGGTCGCCGCGAGCGCGCCGCCGAGGCGCCCTGGCCGTGGAAGAGGCGCCTCTCGCGCGCGGAGCGGCCTCGCGCCCGAGCCGGCGCCGACGCCTATCGCTGCGAGGCGCCGCTCCCCCGAGGTCAGGGCTGCCGCGTGGCGGGCCCGGAGGCGCCGCCGACCGCGCCCGCTGCGCCGGATCCCGAGCCCTCCGGGGCGCCACCCGCGGGCGGCGACATCCCCGACGTGCCGCCCGCGCCGGGCGACTGCGTCGCGCCGTTCCCGCCGGTGGTCCCGGCTGCGCCCGTCCCGCTCCCGGTCGTGCCCGCGGGGACGCAGGTGGTCCCGACCGCGCTCCCGCCGGTCCCGGTCCCCGCGCCCGTGGCGCCCGAGCCGGTCCCCTGCGCCGCGCCCGCCGCCGCTCCGGCCGTCGCGCCGTCACCGGGGGTCGTGGCGGTGGAGGGCACTCCGGCGCTCGTCGCGGGGACCATGCCCGGCGGGCAGGGCTGAGCGCCCGTGCCGCCCGTCGTCCCGGCGCCGCCGGCCGTCCCGGCGGCCCCGGCGGTCCCGGTCCCGGCCGCGCCCGGCGTCGTCCCTGCGGTGGTCGAGTCGGTGGTGCCCGCGCCCGCCTGGCCGGGCTGGGCAGCGCCGGCGGTGCCGGCTCCGGAGGCGCCCGCGGCGCCAGGCTGTCCGGTGGTCGTGCCCGCCTGGGCGAGGGTGAGCGCCGGCGCCAGGAGCGCCGCCGCGATCGAGAGCTTCCGCATGTGGATTCCTCCCGCCCGAACGGATGCGCATCGCGCGACGAGCGCGCGCGCTCACCCGCCGGCTCAGGAGACGAGGAGGCGGGCCGCGAGCCCGGCCGCCACCCCGAGGAGCGCGCCGGCGCCCACGTCGAGCGGGTAGTGCGCGCCGAGGTACACGCGCGAGAGCCCGATGCCCACCGCGAGGAGCAGCGCCAGCGGCCCCAGCCCCTTGGGCTCGCCGGCGTAGGCCACCGCCACGCCGAACGCGGCGGCGGTGTGGCCGGACGGGAACGAGAAGCGGTCGGGGTTCTGCGCCAGGGCCTCGAAGCCCGCGATCGAGACGTCCGGCCGCGCGCGGGTGAGGCTGCGCTTCAGCGACTGGGAGAGGACCGTCGCGAGCAGCGAGGCCGCCCCGAGCCGCAGCCCGAGGTGCTTGCCCTGCGCCGTCCCGGTGGCGAGCAGCGCGAGGCCGGCGAAGGTCCAGCTCTTCGCGTCGCCCGCGTGCGTCAGCGCCCGCGCGACCGCCGTCCGCCACGGGCTGTGGAAGCGGCTGAACGAGAGGAGGAGCGCCTCGTCGAAGGAGAGGATACGGGCCAGGCGACCGGTCCGGATGACGACCGTCGCCGTGGACGGGTCGATGGCGATCGAGGCGCCACCGCCCGCGTCGATCTCGATGGCGCCGCCTGGGGTGGTGGGGTCGTGGCTCATCTGGCTGCAGGGTGCCGCGCGCCCGTTTCGGCGACGCGGCCCGCCTGCAACATCTGGGTGACGTCTCCCTGCAGCAACTCCCCGAAAGCGGTGAAGAGCTCGCCCGTCAGGTAGCGCGTGCCGCGCGGATCGCGGCGCCGCCGGGCGCGCAGGAGATCGTTCGAGGCGGGATCGTCCGGCCGTGAAAGGTCCATGCGCGCGCGCTCGACGCCCGTGCGGGCGCGGTGCAGGAGGAACACCGTCGTGCCCTCGACGCGCTCGACGAGCGCGACGTGCGTGAAGCGATCGTCGAGCCGCCGATCGCGATCGCGGTCGTAGCTGTCGTGGAAGAACACGAGCGTGCCCGGGCGCGGCGCCTCGACCGGCCGGCTCGCGCGGTAGAGCGACTCGGAGCGGGACACGCCCGGGCCGAGCCGCACGCCGACGCCCGCCGCCCGGTACGCGCGCAGCACGAACGCCGAGCAGTCGCCGCGGAAGCGCCTCCCGAGGAGCGCGCGCGCAGCGGCGACGATGCGCTCCCGCACGGCGTCGAGCGCGGCGTCGGCGCCCGGCTGCGCGGCGCGCTCCGGCGCGGCCTCGGCGCCCGCGTCCGGCGCCGCCTCCGGCTCCG
>NZ_JALCYX010000041.1:0-40453 GCF_022690695.1 Anaeromyxobacter sp. SG17 | reverse complement strand
GTCGACCCCGGGCGCCGCAGGCAGCGACGTCGCGCGCGCGCAGGCCCTGCTCGCCGCGCTCCCCGCCGCGGCGCTCGCTGCCGCGCGCGGCCCCGGCAGCGCGCCCGCGCTCGTGCGCGCGCTCCTCGCGGATCCGGACGAGACGGTCCGCGCGGTGCAGCTCCCCGCGGTCGCCGACCCGGCGCTGCGCGCCGAGGTGGCCCGGCTCGCGGGTGCGCTGTCGTCGACCGGGCGCGAGGGGAGGATGGCGCTCCTCGACGTCGCCGCGCCCGCGCTCGGGCGGCTCGCCCCCGCCGACGGCGAGGCCCTCGTGCGCGACCTCGCGGCGCTGGCGGCGGCCGACCGCCGGACGACCGTGTTCGAGTGGTCGCTCCAGCGCGTCGTGGCGCACCGGCTCGCGCCCCGCGCGGCGCGCGAGGGCGCGGGGGCGCGTCGCGTCGCGGAGGTCGAGGTCGAGTGCCTCGAGGTGCTCTCCGTGCTCGCCTGGCAGGGCGCTGCCGACGGCGCCGCTGCGCAGGCGGCGCTCGACGCGGCGGTCTCGGCGCTCGGCACCGGCGGCCCGTGGCGCGTCCTCCCGCGCGGCCGCGTGGGCGCCGCGAGGCTCGAGACGGCGCTCGCGTCGCTCGACGCGGCCGCGCCGCGCGTGAAGGAGCGGGTGCTCGCGGCCTGCGAGGCGTGCGTGACCGCGGACGGAAAGGTGCGGCCGGCCGAAGGCGAGGTCCTGCGCGCGATCGCCGCGTCCCTCGGGGTGCCGGCGCCGCCGATTCTCGCGGCGGAGGAGCGGGCGGTGCGCGCGGCGCAGGCGTGAACGTGGGCGCGGCCGCTCGCGGCTCATCGCGACGGCCCCGGCCCCGACCGGGCGAGTCTTCGCGCCCCGCCTCAGCCCCGGCACGGACGCCTCCGCTGGCGCCTCGCCCGCGCAGTGCCTAGGGGTTGATCGGATGAGGGCGATCGAGCGACTCGAGCGCGAGGGGCTCCGGCGCGTCGGCACTCCGCGGTCCGGCTTCCGCTACCTGCAGGCGAACGGGCGGCCCGCCGCGGCCGCGGACGTGGAGCGCATCCGGGCGCTGCGGCTCCCGCCGGCGTGGACCGACGTGCGCGTGAGCCGGGCGGCGGGCGCGAAGCTCCAGGCCGTCGGCCGCGACAAGGCGGGGCGCTGGCAGTACCGCTACCACCCCGACTTCGTCCGCCGGCAGGCGGCCGCGAAGTACCGCCGCCTGCTGCGCTTCGCGGATGCGCTGCCGAGGGTGCGCGCCCGGGTGGAGCGGGACTTTCGCCGGCGCGGCCTCGGGCGCGAGCGCGTGCTCGCCGGGATGACGCGGATCCTCGAGGCGACCTGGATGCGCCCCGGCAGCGAGGCCTACGCGCGCGAGAACGGGAGCTTCGGGCTCGCGACCGTGCGGCCCGGGCACGTGCGCGTGACGGGGGGCCGGGTGGTGTTCGACTACCGCGGCAAGTCGGGGCAGCGCCAGGTGCGCGAGGTCCGCGACCGGCGGATCGCCCACCTCGTCCGCGAGCTCCTCGCCGTGCCGGGCCGCGACGTCTTCAAGTTCGTCGAGGGCGGGCAGATCGTGGACGTCCGCCGCCGCCACCTCAACGCCTACCTCCGCGCAGCGGCCGGCGGGTCCGTCACGGCGAAGGACTTCCGGACCTGGGCCGGGACGCTGCTCTGCGCGAGCGCGCTCGCCGAGGCCGCGCGCGAGCTCGTGCCCGGGCGCACGAGCCGCAAGCGGCTCGTCCAGGCCGCGGTGAAGGCGGTCGCGCAGCGGCTCGGGAACACGCCCGCGGTGGCGCGCGGCTCGTACATCAGCCCCGCGGTGCTCGAAGGCTTCGCGCGGGGGGAGGTCGTCTCCTGCGGGCTCTCGCCCGACGACGTCCTGGGGCTCGCGAGGGGCGGCGGGCTCCACGCGGCCGAGCGCGCGCTCGTCACGTTCCTGCGGCGCGCCGCGACGCGGGGCCCCGCGCAGCGGTCGCGGGGGACGAGGAGCGTCGTGCGGCCGGGCCCGCTGCGCCCGTCCGGCCCCCTGGGCAAGCCGGAGCGGCGGGCGGCGCGAGCGCCGGAGCGCGAGCGCGCCTGACGGGAGCGCGCCTGACGGGAGCGCGGGGGCGTCAGGGCGCGGCGCGCGCGGGCAGGACCTCGCGCAGCACGTCGTCCGCCCAGCGAAGGCTCTCGACGGTGGTGTCCCAGCCGATGCAGGCGTCGGTGACCGAGCAGCCGTAGCGGAGCTGCGAGAGATCCTGCGGGATGGGCTGGTTCCCCGGCTCGAGGAAGCTCTCCAGCATCAGGCCCACGACGGAGCGGTTGCCCTCGCGGATCTGGTGGACCACGTCGCGGAGCACGAGCGGCTGGAGCTCCGGCTTCTTGCGCGAGTTCGCGTGCGAGCAGTCGACGACGACGTTCCTCGGGAGCTTCGCCCGGGCGAGCGCGTCCTCGGCGAGCGCGATCGACACGGTGTCGTAGTTGGGCCGCCCGCCGCCGCCGCGGAGGACGATGTGGCCGTAGCGGTTGCCCCGCGTGCGCACGACCGCGGAGCGCCCCTGGTCGTTGATGCCGAGGAACGAGTGCGGGCTCGCCGCGGAGACGATGCCGTTCACGGCGGGCTCGAGGTCGCCGTCGGTGCCGTTCTTGAAGCCCACCGGCGTGGAGAGGCCGGAGGACATCTCGCGGTGCGTCTGCGACTCGGAGGTGCGCGCGCCGATGGCGGTCCAGGCGACGAGGTCGCCGTAGTACTGCGGCGCGATCGGGTCGAGCGCCTCGGTCCCGGCAGGGAGCCCGAGCTCGTTCACGTCGAGCAGGAAGCGCCGGGCGCGCTCCATGCCCTCGTCCACGCGGAACGAGTCGTCCATGCGCGGATCGTTGATGAAGCCCTTCCAGCCGAGGGAGGTGCGCGGCTTCTCGAAGTAGACGCGCATCACGAGGTAGAGGGTGCCCGAGACCTCGTCCGCGAGCGCGCGCAGCCGCCGCGCATAGTCGAGGCCGGCGACCGGATCGTGGATCGAGCACGGGCCGACGACCACGAAGAGCCGCGGATCGCGGCGGTCGAGGATCGCCTCGAGGGTTCTCCGGCCCGCGATGACGGTCCGGGCGGCGGGCTCGTCGAGCGGGATGTGAGCCTTCACCTCGTCGGGCGAGGGCATCACGTCGAACGCCGCGACGTTCAGGTTCTCGGTCTGCTGCATGGGCGGTCCGCTCCCTCCGGGATCCCGATCCGTATCGCATCCGGCGACGAAAAATGCGAGGGGCGGCGCCAGGATGATCGAGCGCGGCCGCCGGGTTCGGGCGGGCCGGGCGACCCGCGGGCGCCGGGTTGAAGAGACCGGATGCCCGAGCCGTCAGCACCCCGACAAGATTTGATCCGGATCAGTACCGGCGCTAACCTGCCGCCGGAGCCCCACCGGTCTTCGCCCGCGCGAAGTTTGCGTTTTCGTCCCGAGGAAGGTCAGACGCCCTTGATTTCACGCCTGGACTCTCCATCCCGCCCCTCGGGCGCGCGCGCCCTCGCGCTCGCCGCGGCGGTCTCGGTCGTCGCCCTCGCAGGCTGCCGCAGCCAGGAGATCGCCCATTACCGGGTGCCCAAGTCCTCCGGCTCCGCGGCCCCGGCGCCCGCCGCGTCGCCCATGATGCCGGCGAGCGGGCAGGTGCCCGCGCCGCCGTCCCCCGTGGCGGGGAGCAAGCTCGTCTGGACGCTGCCCGCGCGGTGGACCGAGACCACCGGCGGCGGCGGCATGCGCTACGCCACGCTCAAGGCGCCGGTCGGCGGGCGCCTCGACGTCTCCGTGACGGTGCTGCCCGGAGAGGCGGGCGGCGAGCTCGCGAACGTCAACCGCTGGCGCGGGCAGATCGGCCTCCCGGCGCTCGACGGCCCCGCCCTCGCGAAGGCCCGCAGGCCGCTCGAGACGAAGGCGGGCACGGTGTCCCTCTACGACTTCACGAGCGAGGGCACCGCGAAGAGCCGCGTCGTCGCGGGCCTCGCGGTCGTGGACGGGAACAGCTGGTTCATCAAGATGACGGGTGACGCCGGCGCCGTGGACGCCGCCCGGCCCGACTTCCTCCGCATCGTGGAGAGCCTCCGCCGTGACGCTTCGAACGACTAACCCGGTCCTCCGCGCGCTCGTCTCGCTGAAGCTGACGATCGCGTGCCTCGCGGCGCTGATGGTGCTCGTGATGGCCTGCACGCTCGCGCAGGTGAAGCTCGGGACGTGGCCGGCGGTCGAGATCTACATGCGCGCCTGGTTCGTCTGGTGGGACGTCCCGGGCACGGAGCTGCGGATCCCGGTGTTCCCCGGCGGCGCGCTCGTCGGCCTCGTGCTCCTCGTGAACCTGTTCCTCGCGCAGCTCGTCCGGCTCGAGCTCGCCTGGAAGAAGGTCGGCCTGTGGATCTCGCACGCGGGGCTCATCCTGCTCGTGCTCGGCGAGTTCGTGACCGGCGCGTTCCAGGTGGAGTCGCAGCTCGCGGTGGAGGAGGGGCAGACGGTCAACTACGTCGAGAGCCCGCGCGAGCTCGAGCTCGCCGTGATCGACGTGACCGATCCCGCCATGGACGACGTCTACAGCGTCCCGGCGGCGCGCCTCGAGCGCGGCGGCGCGATCCCTGTCCCCGGCACCCCCGTGGCGGTCCAGGTGCGACGCTTCTTCCGCAACGCGGAGCTCGCGCGGCTCGGCCCCGCCGATCCGCCGTCGCCCGTGACCGCGGGCGTCGGCACCGGCGTCGCCGTGCGGGAGCGGCCGCCCGTGTCGCGCGACGACCAGACGAACCAGGCCGCCGCCTTCGTGGAGCCGGTCGCGGGCGGGCGGAGCTACGGCACCTGGCTCGTCTCGAACGGCCTCGGCGCGCCGCAGTCGTTCACGCACGAGGGGCGGACCTACCAGCTCCAGCTGCGCAGCCGTCGCGAGTACCTGCCCTTCGCGATCACCCTCAAGGACTTCCGGCACGACGTCTACCCGGGCACGCAGATCCCGAAGAACTTCTCCTCGCTCGTCACCATCGCGAACCCGTCACGCGGCGAGCAGCGGGACGTCCTCATCTACATGAACCAGCCGCTCCGCTACGAGGGGAAGGCCTTCTACCAGGCGAGCTTCGGCAAGGGCGACACGCTCTCGATCCTGCAGGTGGTCGAGAACCCGGGGTGGCTCATCCCGTACGTCTCCTGCGTCCTCGTCGCCATCGGGCTCATCGTCCACTTCGCCATCACCCTGCGCCGCTCCAGCCGGCGGCGGCAGGCCGCCTCGGAGGCCTGAGATGAACCTGAAGCGCGCCGTGCCCTGGATCGCCTTCGGCCTCGCCCTCGCCGGGGCCGCCTCGTCGCTCCTCCCGTCGGGGAAGCCGCGGGGCTTCGACGTCGAGGCGTTCGGCCAGGTCCCCGTCCTCGAGGGCGGGCGCGTGAAGCCCGTCGACACCATCGCGCGCAACGCGCTGCTCATGATCCGCGGGAAGCAGTCGGCGAGCTCCGAGGGGCGGAGCATCGGGCCCGACGAGTGGCTCCTCGACGTGATGTTCCGCCCGGAGGTCGCCGACCGGCAGGAGCTCTTCGTCATCGACGACCCCGAGGTGCTCGGGCTCCTCGGCATCCAGCAGAGCCGGAACCGCTACTACAGCTTCGCGACGCTCGCCCCGCGCATCGACGAGATCCAGCGCCAGTACGTGGCCGCCGAGCCGATCGACCCCAAGGTCCGCAGCCACTTCCAGTCCGCGATCGTGAACCTCTTCGAGCGGATGTTCCTCTACCACCGCCTCAAGAACACGGTGCAGCTCGAGGGGACGCCGGGGCTCGCCGCGGAGATCGCGGCGCGGGCGGGCCCGGGCGCGCCGCAGCGGCACCAGCTGCTCGTGGAGCTCGCGCACTTCAAGCCGCTCCTGCCCGTGACGCCGACCGGAGACGCGTGGCGCTCGGTGGGCGAGGCGCTCACGGGGACGACGACCGTCGAGCCCGGGCTCGAGCAGTGGGCGCGCCTCGGCCTCGCCTACCAGGCGCAGGACGCGGCGAGCTTCAACCGCTCCGTCGCGGACCTCGCCGCGACCGCCGCGCTGGGCCGCCCGGACGCGGCGGCCCGGTCGGATCACGAGTGGCTCTTCAACGCCGCGCAGCCGTTCTACTCGGGCATGGTGATCTACGTGCTCGCGCTGCTCGCCGTGTTCGTCTCCTGGTTGTGGAGGCCGGTGCTCCTGCAGCGGCTCGCGTTCGGCCTCCTCCTCGCGGGCGCGGTCGTCCACACGCTCGGCCTCGCCTCGCGCGTCCTCATCCAGGGCCGGCCGCCGGTGACGAACCTCTACTCGTCGGCGGTGTTCGTGGGCTGGGCCGCGGTGCTCCTCGGCGTCGTGCTCGAGCGGATGTACCGCCGCGGCTTCGCGACCGCGGTGGCGGCCGCCTCGGGCTTCGCCTCGCTCATCGTGGCGCACCACCTCTCCGTCGACGGCGACACGATGGAGATGATGCGCGCGGTGCTCGACTCGAACTTCTGGCTCGCGACGCACGTCGTCACCATCACCATCGGCTACAGCGGCACGTTCCTCGCGGGCGCGCTCGCCATCGGATGGGTGGTGCGGCGGCACCTCACGCGCCGCGCCGACCCGGCCGCGAGCAAGGCCATCGTCGCGATGACCTACGGCATCATCTGCTTCGCCCTGTTCTTCAGCTTCGTCGGGACGGTGCTGGGCGGCATCTGGGCGGATCAGTCCTGGGGCCGGTTCTGGGGCTGGGATCCCAAGGAGAACGGCGCGCTCCTCATCGTGCTGTGGAACGCCATCATCCTGCACGCCCGGTGGGCGGGGTACGCGCGCGAGCGCGGGATCATGGCCATGGCGATCTTCGGGAACGTCATCACGAGCTTCTCGTGGTTCGGCGTGAACATGCTCGGCGTCGGGCTCCACTCGTACGGGTTCATGGACAAGGCGTTCTGGGCGCTGTCCGCCTTCGTCGGGACGCAGCTCGTGCTCATGCTGTTCGCGCTCGTGCCGGCGCGCTTCTGGAGCGCGCGGCGCGCCGAGGCCGCGGCGCCCGGGAAGGACCGGCCGGAGGGCGCCTCGCAGCCGGTCTAGCCGGCGCGCACGCCGCGCCACGCCCGCTCCACCGCGAGGCCCCGCCGCCGCCCGGCGCGCGGGGCCTCCGCTTCCTTCCCCCTCGACGCGCGCCGGCCGCTCTCGCGCCGCCCGGCCCGCCTGGTCGGGCGGGGCGCGAGCGCGCTCGACCCTCGGCGGGGTGGCTACATTTTTCCTGCGCAGCACGACGGACCTCTGGGGCGCCGCGCAGCCGCGCGGCGAGGGAGAGAGCCATGGGACGCTGGGACGAGGAGAAGGGGCGGTGGGAAGGGCGGGAGCACGGGCACGAGGCGCATGGCCCGCGCGGCCGCGAGGAGCGCGGCGGCTGGCGGAGCGACGACACCTGGCGCGGCGGGGGCTGGCGCGAGGCCGAGGAGCGCGACGACTGGCGCCGCGAGGAGCGCGGCGAGGGGCGCTTCGAGCTGGGGCGCGAGCCCGGCGGGCGCGCGGAGTGGGATCGCCTGCGCGATCGCGAGGCGGGCTTTGGCCGGGGAGCCGGGGGCCGTTACGGCGCGGGCGGCTTCGGGCGCGGCCGTGAGCACGAGGAGCGCGACGAGGGCGGCTGGCACCGCACCACGCAGTTCGAGCCGTCGGGCGAGGGGCCCGGCTCCTGGGGCCCCGGGGGCCGCTACGGCGAGCGCGAGTGGGAGCGCGGACGCGGGCGGGAGTACGGCGGCTTCATGGGCGGGATGGCGGAGCGCTACGGCGAGGAGGAGGGGCGGGGGCGCTGGGAGGCGCGCAGCGACTTCGGCCGCGGCAGCGAGCGCGGCCACGAGTTCCGCGGCCGGAGCGACTGGGGCCGCGGCGGAGAGGAGCCCGGCCCGATGGAGCGGCTCGGCGAGCGCGTGAGGGAGGGCTGGCGCAAGATGACCGGACGCGGCCCGAAGGGCTACAAGCGCTCCGACGAGCGGATCCGCGAGGACGTCTCCGAGCGCATCGCGCGCAGCGATCTCGACGCGAGCGACGTGGAGGTGAAGGTCGAGCACGCGGAGGTGACGCTCACCGGCACCGTCGGGAGCCGCTGGGACAAGCGGATGCTCGAGGACCTCGCGGACGAGGTCTTCGGGGTGGACGAGGTGCACAACAACCTGCGCCTGCGCCGCGAGACGGAGCTGCAGCCGGGCCAGGCGACGGCGGCGCAGACGGGGATGAGCGGGCAGACCCTGCCCGGCCAGGCGCGCCCGCAGCCGGGGCAGGCCCCCTCGCCGGACGCCCGCAGACATTGAGCGACGGGGCTGCGTCCAGCCCCGCCCACGCTGATCGACGTCTAGGGAAGCGCGAGGAACTCCGCCGCGCGGCGCACCGCCTCGGGGCCCGCGGCGGAGCTCGTGTGCGGGCTGTGCCCGGCGTCGACGACCGCGAGGCTTGCGCGCGGGAGGGCGCGCAGCGCCGCCTCGAGCTCGCCGGGCTCGAGGCGCGGGTCGCGCCTGCCGTGCAGGACGAGCGTGCGGGCGGTGATCTCGCCGAGGCGCCCGTCGTAGAGGTCGCCGCCCGCGCGCTCTCCCTCCGCGAGGATGTCCAGCCAGGCGCGGGCGCCGCGCGCGACCACCTCGCGCCAGCGCGCGCCGTGATCGCGCTCGAGCGCGCGCACGACGCCCTCGCCGTACCGCTCCGGCGCCTCGAGGCCGGTCCGGAAGAACTCCAGCGAGCTCGGCTTGGCGCGGAAGAAGTGCAGCGCCTCGAGCACGAGGGCGGTGACGCGCGCCGGGTGGCGGATCGCCGCCCAGGCCGCGACGACGGCGCCGTCCGAGTGGCCCCACAGCGCGGCCCGCTCGATCCCGAGCGCGTCGAGGAGGGCCACAGTCTCGTCGGCCATCGCCTGGTGGAACCGGCGCGGCAGCTCCGCGAGCGGCTCCGAGGCGCCGTAGCCGATCCGGTCGGGGACGATCACGCGGTGGCGCGGCGCGAGCGCCTCCGCCGCCGCGTCGAACGGGTACGCCTCGTGGCCCCAGCCGCCGTGGAGCAGGAGCGCCGCGGGGCCCCGCCCGCGCTCGCGGACGTTCACGCGGAGCGGAGCACGCCCGGGCGCGACGGGGGAGCCCGGGATCGTGACCAGCGGCATGCGCGGGTTCTAATGGACCGGCAGCACGCTCGCCGCGGCGGAGCCGGCGACGACCCCGCTCCCGAGGAAGAGGTTCGAGGAGAGGCTCGTACCGCCCACCTTGTTCACCGAGGTGAGCAGCAGGCCGTAGCCGTACTGCGGCGCGGGGGCGGGGAAGCAGTCGGCCTTGGCGAGCGAGAAGGTCGGCGTGCGCCAGGCGCCGTCGTCGAGGAAGAGCCGCACCACCGCCATCGGGTCCGTGACGTCCGGCGCGTTGGTGCAGGTGGCGGCGGAGGCGTTCACCGCGCCGCTCGGCGACGAGAGCGCGGTGACGGCGTAGAAGGCCACGCTCGTCCCATCCCGCCGCAGCACGTAGGGATCGGGGAGCTGCGAGTACGCGATCGGCGCCTGCACCACGGGCAGGGGTGCGCCGCTCTCGTCCTGCAGCACCGGCCGGGGCGGCGCGGTGACCGTGCCCGAGTACGTCTCGCCGCCGTACTCGACGCGGAAGGTGTAGGCGGTGCCGGGCACGTACGCGAGCGCGCCGCCGGTGAGCGCGTACTGCCCCGCCGCTCCCGCCGGCGCGAGCGTCGCGGTCCCGCCGTCCCAGGTGAGGCGGACCGTCGCGCCGTCGAGGCCCGTCGTGCGCCACGAGGCGGCGTCGGCAGGGTTCGCGCCCTTGTCGACCTCCCCGAAGAACACGGTGGCGGCGACGGTCCCTGCCAGGTTCACGTTCTGGTCCGGCTGGCTCACGCCAGGGGATTCGATGAGCACGCCGGCGAGGACGCGGTCGTTCTGGAGGCGCTCGAAGACATCGCACCCGGCGAGGCCGAGCACGGCCGCCAGGAGGGCAGGGAAGGAGGCGAGGCGTCGCATGGATTTCTCCGTAGCGCGTTCCGCGGCTGCTCGCCAGCGCACGATCGCCTACAGGGCCGCCCCGTGCCTCACCCGTCTCGGTCCGGAGGGCCGGGACGCGACCCTCGCGCCGTGCCTCGTGGCCGCCTTCGCGGGCGGACGCGAGGAGGACTCGGGGCGACGGCCGCGGAGCTCCGCGGCGCAGACTTTGAGCAGCTCGCTCACGAGCTCCGGCGGGCGAACGCTGTCGGTGGAGCTGCTGCTGCGCCGCACGTTCGAGGAGCTCGTCCGCGAGGCGCAGTCGCTCCGGGATCGCTACGCCGGCGAGATCGAGCAGCGCGCCCGCACGATCGACGTGGCGCGCCATTCGCCCCGGCCGCCGTCCCTGCCTGGGGGAGGTGCCCCGCTCGAAGTTGTCACTGCCAGGGCTGGCGTACAGAATGGAACAGGATGTCGCACGCCTCCGTACGCCGCAGGGCCCGCGACGGTCTCGTCGAGATCGTGCCCGAGTCGGGGCTCACGCGCGCCGATCGCTACCTGGCGCTCTTCGGCGTGATCCTGGCGTCGATGGTGCTGTACGTCTCGACGCTCCTGCCCGCCTGGGCATTCGCGGTGCTGTTCGGCTACTGCGTCGCCGCGGCGCTGGCGGTCCTGCTTCAGCAGGTGGGCCTGCTGCAGCCTCCGAAGGCGCCCGTGCACGTCCTCTCCCGGTGGAGGGGACCCGGCCCGGGGCGGATCGCCTGAGCGAGGCCGCCGTACCCGCGCGCGGGCGGCGGCCCGTGAGCCGCCTCAGCCGCGCTTCGCGAACGCGCCCATGAAGTCCACGAGCGCGTCGACCCACTCCGGCTCGACGGCGTTGTAGGTCGAGACGCGGATGCCGCCCACGGAGCGGTGCCCCTTGAGCCCCACCATCCCGAGCTTCTTCGCCTCGGCGACGAACCGCTCCTCGTCCTGCTCGCTCGGGAGCCGGAACACGACGTTCATCACCGAGCGGCTCTCCTTCTCGACCGGGCAGCGGTAGAAGCCGGGGTTCGCGTCGATGGCGCCGTAGAGGCGGGCCGCCTTCTTGCGGTTCCGCGCCTCCATGGCCGACAGCCCGCCCAGCCCCTTCAGCCACGCGAGCACGTTCCGGATCATGTAGATGCCGAACGTCGGCGGCGTGTTGTAGAGCGACTTGTTCTCGGCCGGCGTGCGGAGCTGGAAGATCTTGGGGATGTCCTTGCGGCCGCGCTCGACGAGCTCCTTCGAGACGATCACCACGACGACGCCGGACGGGCCGATGTTCTTCTGCGCCCCCGCGTAGACGAGCCCGAAGCGCGAGACGTCGAAGGGACGCCAGAGGAAGTCGCTCGACATGTCGGCCACGAGCGGCGCGCCGCCCGGGGACGGGAACGGGCGCGACGGGTCGACGGCGTACTCGACGCCGTGGATCGTCTCGTTCGAGGTCACGTGCACGTACGCGGCGGCGGGGTCCGCCTTCACCTCGTCGCGCCGGGGCACGCGGACGTAGGACTTTTCCTTCCCCTCGCCGGTGCCGGTGGTGCAGGCGACGCGCACCGCGCCGCCGAGCATGGCGGTCGCGACCTTCGCCTCGGAGAGCGCCTTCTCGCCCCACGCGCCGGTCACGACGTAGTCCGCGGTCTGGCCCTTCTGCACGAGGTTCATCGGGAGCTGCGCGAAGAGCTGCGAGGCGCCGCCCTGCACGAAGAGGATCTCGTGCGTCGCGGGCACGGCGAGCAGCTCGCGCAGGAGCGCGAGGGCCTCGTCGTGGACGGCCTCGTACTCCTTGCCGCGGTGGCTGTGCTCCATCACCGACATGCCGCTGTTCGCGAAGTCGAGGAGCTCGTCCCGGGCGCGCTCGAGCGCGGGCAGCGGGAGTGCGGCGGGACCGGCGTTGAAGTTCTTCTTTCGGCTCATGGGCTCCTCGCGGTCGGGGCGGTCGGTGGAAGCGGGAGGGGGATTCTCCGCGAAAAGGGCCGCGCCGGGAACCTCCGCGTGAGGTTCTCCGGGCGCGTGGCCCGGGCGGGACGGGGCGGCGGCGCGCGGCCGTCCGGGCGAGCGGCCGCGTCGCGGGCGCGGGCGGCGCGAACCCGACGAGATGCCTCGGCAAATGGGCGCGAGCGCGGGTGGCCCGGCCTGCGCGGGCCTCAGACGAGCCGCTCGGGAGGCGACGCGACCGCGGTGCCCGCCAGCGCCTCCGCGGCGCGCGCCTCGCGCCGTCCGCGCTCGACGTCCACGCCGAGGAGCAGCGCCGCGCCCGCGAGGAAGAAGCCGATGACGGACAGCACCGCGGCGCGGCTCGACCCGGTCAGCGCGATGGCGAGGGCGAACACCGCGGGGCCGAAGATCCCGGCGAACTTCTCGGAGACCGCGAAGAACCCGAAGAACTCGCCCGAGAGGTGGCGCGGCACGAGGCTCGCGAAGAGCGAGCGCGAGAGCGCCTGCGTCCCGCCCTGGACGAGCCCGACGAGCACGGCGAGCGCGAAGAAGTGCGCCGCGGTGCGCGTGAAGTACCCGAGCACCGCGATGCCCGTGTACACGGCGAGCCCGGCGAGGATCGCGGGCTTGGCACCGACGCGGCCGGCGAGCGCGGCGAACAGGTACGCGCACGGGACGCCGACGAGCTGCACGAGGAGGATCGAGCCGATGAGGGCCCCGCGGGAGAGGCCGAGCTCGCTGCCGTAGATCGCCGCCATGCGGATGATCGTGCCGATCCCGTCGTTGTAGACGAGGAACGCCGCGAGGAGCAGCGCGGCCTGGGGGTGGCGGCGGAGCTGCCGGACCGTGCGGGCGAGGCGCGCGATCGTCCCCTCCCGCGCGGCGCCCTCCGGCGCGCGCACGGCGGGCTCGCGGACGCGGCGCAGGAGCGGGATCGTGAAGGCGATCCACCAGATCGCGACCGACACGAACGCGAGCCGGGTGGGGAGGGTCGCCTGGGCGGGGGTCCCGCCGGAAGAAAGGCCGAGGAGCCCCGGGCGCGCGATCCAGGCGAGCTGCGCCGCGAGGAGGAGGCCGCCGCCGAGGTAGCCGGCGGCGTAGCCGGCGGAGGAGACGCGGTGGAGCTCGTCCTCGCGCGCCACGTGCGGGAGGAGCGCGTCGTAGAACACGAAGCTCCCGTTGAGGCCGACGTTCAGGAGGACGAGGAGCGCCGAGGCGAGGAGCCAGTCTCCCGGCCCGACCGCGAACAGCGCCGCGGTGGCCGCCGCCCCGGTGAGCGCGAACAGGGCGAGCAGCCGCTTCTTCACCGGCGCCACGTCGGCGAGGGTGCCGAGGATTGGCGCGAGCACGGCCACGACCGCGAGGCCCGCGGTGGTGGCGAGCGCGAAGCGCTGGGTGGCGACCGTGGGCGGGAGCTCCGCGCCCGCGACGCGCGCGTAGTAGATGGGCAGGATCGCCGTGAGCACGGAGGTCACCGCGGCGGAGTTCGCGACGTCGTAGAGGACCCACGCGCGGAGCTCGGGGCGGTCGAGGCCGAGCCGGGCGAGGAGCCCGGGCGCCCCCTCTCGGGCAGGGCCGCTCACGGGCGGGCCTGGCCCTCGCGCTCGAGCGCCGCGACGTCGGCGTCGATCCGCGCCGCCTCGCGACAGTCGCGCGAGTGCCCGGCGTCCTTCAGGAACGCCTCCAGCTGCTCGGAGAGCAGGAAGGTCCGCTCGCCGCGGCCGACCGCGAGGCAGCTCTGTTCGAAGTGCGAGCGGTCCAGCTCCTGCACGAAGCGGCCGACGACGCCGCCCGCGGGCTTCTCCTCCCGCCGGTCCGCGCCCGAGCCGCCCTCGACGTACTCCGAGTAGAGCCGGTCGAGCGACTCGCGCAGGTCGCGGCGCCGATCGACGAGCCTCTCCTCCGGGGAGCGGCAGGCCGTGGCGAGGAGCGCGGCGAGGAGAGCGAGGGCGAGGCGGCGCATCGGGGGTCCTCCGGGACGGCGCATCATGCCACGGCCGCCGCCGGCCCGCGGTCCCGCCTGCGTCTCGCGCCTGCCGCTCAGGCGGTGGGCGCCGCCGGGCTCAGCCCGGTGGCCGGCGAGCGCGCCGGGGTCTGCGCGCGGCGCGAGAGCTCGACCGTGAAGGTGGCGCCGCTCCCGGGGGCGCTCTCCACCCGCACGGTCCCCCCGAGCGACTCCACGATCTCGCGCACGATCCAGAGGCCGAGCCCGAAGCCGCCGTAGCTCCGCTTCGACACCGCGCGCTCGAAGCGCTCGAAGATCCGCGCCTGGTCCTCGGGCGGGATCCCGATGCCGCGATCGCGCACCGTCAGCACGGCGCGCTCGCCGACCCCCTCCACGCGCACCTCCACCGGCTGGTTCGGGCCGTACTTGATGGCGTTCGACACGAGGTTCGTCAGCACCTGGTCGAGCCGCAGCCGGTCCCACGAGCCGGGCACCGGCTCGGGCGCGACGAGCTCGAGCGTGCAGCCCGCGCGGCGGGCCTCGTCCTCGAAGCGCGCGACGACCTCGCGCGCGAGCTCCGCGAGGTCGAACGGCTCGAGCTCGAGCTCGAGCCTCCCGGCGGTGATGCGCGACAGGTCGAGGAGGCTCGCGACCAGCCGCGCGAGCCGGTCGACGTTGCGGCGGATCACCTCGGCCTTCCGCGCGACGTCGTCGAGCTGGAGCCGGTTCGCCTTGGCGCGCAGGCTCTCCGACTGGAGCGCGAGCGAGGTGAGCGGCGTGCGCAGCTCGTGCGAGGCGATCGAGAGGAACTCGTCGCGCTCGCGGACTGCGGCCCGCGCCGCCGCGTAGAGGCGGGAGGTGTCCACCGCGGCCGCGACCAGCCGGGCGAGGTCGGTCGCGAGCCGGACGTCCCCGCGGGTGAAGCGGCGCCGCGCGCCGGCGAGCAAGGTGAGGGTGCCGAGCCGCTCGCCGCGCGACGCGAGCGCGACGGTGAGCGAGGATCCCACGCCCGCCTCGCGCAGGGCGCCGGCGAGCGCGGGCGCCCGGGCGGCGAGGGCGATCCGGCCGGGATCGAAGCCGCTCCGGGCGCGGGGATGGCCTCCCTGGAGCGCGGCGGCGGGGCCGATCTCGACGTCCCGCTCGAAGCCGGACCCCTCGACCGCGGCGCGCACGCGCGAGGCGACCTCGGGCGTCGCGTGCCCCACGGTCCAGCGCGGGTCGCCCCGCTCGAGATAGACGATGCACAGCTCCGCGACGCGCTGGGCGGCGAGGGTCGCCACGCGGGGGAGGGTGGCGGCGTAGTCGAGCGAGGAGGAGAGCACCTTGCTCGCCTCCGCGAGGAAGACCGCCCGGCGCGCCGAGGCCTCTGCCCGTGTCCGCGCGCGCACCTCCTCGCGCGTCGCCCAGAACAGCAGCAGCGTGAGCGCGAGGCCTCCGAGGGCCACGCCGAGGGGCAACAGCCGCTCCGTCGCGCTCTCGAAGGATCGGCCGGCCGCGAAGCGCAGCGTCCAGGGGCGGCCCGCGACGTCGATGCGACGGACGAGGGCGAGGCGGATCTCGTCGTCCCGCGCACCCGCTTCGAAGAGGAGCGCCTCCGCCCGGAGCTCGGTGCCGTCGTAGGCGGACAGCCCGAACTTCTGCATCGCGGTCGCGTCCAGGGCGGCGCGCAGGAGGTCCCCGGCGCGGAACGGCGCGTAGACCCACCCTCGCAGGCGGTCCCGGCGCTCCTCGACCGTCGCGGGCGCGCCGGCGTAGACGGGCACGTACACGAGGAACCCCGCCTGCCGCTCGCGTCCCGTCTCCTGCACGAGCTCGACGCGCCCGGTCGCCGCCGGATCGTCGGTGTCGCGGGCGCGCTCCATCGCGGCGCGCCGCACGGGCTCGGAGAACATGTCGAAGCCGATGGCGCGCTGGTTCCTCCAGTCGAGCGGCTCGAGGAGGACGATGCTCGAGTAGAGCGCGCGCGCGCCCGGCGGCCAGACGCGGTAGCCGGGGCGCCCGGCGGCGCGCTGCTCCGCCTCGTGGTTCGCGAGCTCGTCGGGACGGATGAGCTTGCTCCAGCCGATGCCCTGGATGCCCGGGTAGCGATCGCGGAGGTCGAGGGTCGCGACGAAGTCATGGAAGGCGAGCGCGGAGGGCTCGGCGCCGACGCCGCGGAGGAAGCCGCTCGTCGCGCGCAGCATCGCCTCGTAGGCGGCCATCCGCTCGTTCAGCGCGGCGCTCGCCCGGTCCACCTCGTCCACGAAGCGCTCCCTCGACTGCATCCGGAGCGTCGATCGCGCGAGCGCCCAGGCGGCGAGCGTGGCCGCGAGCCCCAGTACGAGCACGACGGCGGGCGTCCGGTGATGGCGGAGCGCAGCCCGCGCGGGTGAGAGGAGGCGCCTCGGCATGAGGAAACCGCCGTTCGGGCGGTTGCGATCAGGGTAAGGACGGCCCGCGTCCGCGCGCATCCCAGCAGGGGCGGCGGCGGGCAGCGGGCCTGGGCATCGAGGTCCCGAGCGTCGAGCGCGCTGAGGCGCTGTCGCGCCGCTCCCCCCTCAGTGGCAGTGCGGCCCCGAAAGGGGAGCCCCCGTGTTTTGCCCAGGATTCGTGAACTTCGCATTCGGGGGGAGCCTTGATCCGGATCACGTTGCGGCGGAAATCGACGTGATACTGAGATTGAGTCTCACGGGTCGTCGCATCGTGCCTCGGCCCAAGCCTCCCGAGCGTGGCGTGAACCCAGGTCCCGAAGCTCCCTCGCCCTCCGTTCCTCCCTTCGCCGGTCGCGATCGGCTGGTCTGCACCCGCTGCGGCGGCGTCACGCCGCTCGACGCGGCGGGCCTGCTCGACGGCGTGCAGGCTCGCGCCGCCGCGCGCGGCGTGGTCGTGGAGGCTCATTCGCTCACCGTGTACGGGCGCTGCTGGCTCTGCCGGGCGTCGCGGGTGCGGGCGTGAAGATCTGCGTGTGCCGGGACGTGTCGGACGGGGACCTGCGAGCGGCGGCGCGCTGCGGCCGGACGGTCGAGGAGGTCGTCGCGGCGACGGGCGCCGGCTCCGACTGCGGCGCGTGCGAGGAGGCCCTCTCGCGCCTCGCCGAGGCGGCGCGCGCGGAGGGCGTCGTCCTGCAGCGGCCCGCGCAGCGGCGCGCCGCGTGAGTTAAACCTGGCGGATGGACGCGAAGGCCCGCGCGGCCGCGCTCGAGCTCTTCCAGCCCGCCGTCCGCGAGTGGTTCTCGCGGGCGTTCGAGGCGCCCACGCCGGCGCAGGCGCTCGCCTGGCCGGCCATCCGGCGCGGCGAGAGCACCCTGCTCCTCGCGCCCACCGGGAGCGGCAAGACCCTCGCGGCGTTCCTCTCCTGCCTGGACCGCCTGATGTTCGCGCCGGAGCCGCCCAGGAAGGAGCGGCTCCGGGTGCTCTACGTCTCCCCGCTGAAGGCGCTCGCCGTGGACGTCGAGCGGAACCTGCGCGCGCCGCTCGCGGGCATCGCCCAGGTCGCCGCGGGGCGGGGCGACGCGTACCGCCTCCCGGCGGTGGCGGTGCGGAGCGGCGACACGCCCGCGGCGGAGCGCGCCCGGTTCGCGCGCGTCCCCGCCGACGTCCTCATCACCACGCCCGAGTCGCTCTACCTCGTGCTCACCTCGAACGCGCGAGAGGTGCTGCGCTCGGTCGAGACGGTCATCGTGGACGAGATCCACGCGCTCGTCCCGACCAAGCGCGGCGCGCACCTCGCGCTGTCGCTCGAGCGGCTCGAGACGCTCGCGGGGCGGCCCCTCCAGCGCATCGGCCTCTCCGCGACGCAGCGGCCGCTCGAGGAGGTCGCGCGCTTCCTCGGGGGCGCCGAGCCCGTCCCGGCCCCGCCGCCCGCGCGGCCCCGCGGGCGCCGCGGCGCGGGGGAGGGCGCCGCCTCCCCGGCGAGCCCGGGCGCCTCGGCGATGGCCGAGTTCCGCGCCGGGGGCGCGCTCCGTCACAGGCCGGTCACCCTCGTGGACGCCGGCGCGCGCAAGGCGCTCGAGCTCCGCGTCGAGGTCCCGGTCGAGGACATGTCGCGCATCGGCGAGGCGCTCGAGCTCGCGAGCGGCGACGCGAGCCAGGCGCCGGTGCGGGCCTCGATCTGGACCGCCATCCACCCGCGCCTGCTCGAGCTCGTGCGCGCCCACCGGACGACCCTCGTCTTCGTGAACAGCCGGCGCATCGCGGAGCGGCTCGCGGCGGCGCTGAACGAGCTCGCGGGCGAGCTGCTCGTGCAGGCCCACCACGGCTCGATCGCGCGCCCGCAGCGGGTGGCCATCGAGGACGCGCTCAAGGCGGGCCGCCTCCGGGGGCTCGTCGCGACGAGCTCGCTCGAGCTCGGCATCGACATGGGCGCCGTCGACCTCGTCGTGCAGATCGAGGCGCCGCCCTCGGTCGCGAGCGGGATGCAGCGCATCGGCCGCGCCGGCCACCGCATCGACGAGCCGAGCCGCGGCGTCGTCTTCCCGAAGTACCGGGCCGACCTGCTCGCCTGCGCCGGCCTCACCGAGGCGATGCACGCGGGCGAGGTGGAGGCGACCCGCTACCCGCGGAACCCCCTCGACGTCCTCGCCCAGCAGATCGTCGCGATGGTGTCGCTCGACGACTGGGAGGTCGACGCGCTCTACGACGCCGTCCGCCGGGCCGCCCCGTTCGCCGAGCTGTCGCGCTCGGTCTACGAGGGCGTGCTGGACATGCTCTCCGGCCGCTACCCCTCGGAGGAGTTCGCGGAGCTGCGCCCGCGCGTCACCTGGGATCGCGTGCGCGGCAAGCTGCGGGCGCGCGAGGGGGCGCGCCGCGTCGCGGTCGTGAACGGCGGGACCATCCCGGACCGCGGCCTCTACGGCGTCTACCTGGCGGGCGGGAAGCAGGGCCACACCCGCGTCGGCGAGCTGGACGAGGAGATGGTGTTCGAGTCGCGCGTCGGGGAGACGTTCCTCCTCGGCGCCTCGACCTGGCGCATCGAGGAGATCACCCACGACCGCGTGCTCGTCTCGCCCGCGCCGGGCGAGCAGGGGAAGATGCCCTTCTGGCACGGCGACTCGGCGGGGCGGCCGCTCGAGCTCGGCCGCCGCATCGGCCGGCTCGTGCGCGCCCTGCGCGAGACGCCCCGCGAGGCCGCGCGCGCGCGGCTCGTGCGCGCCCACGATCTCGACGCGCGCGCCGCCGACAACCTCCTCCGCTTCCTCGACGACCAGGCCCAGGCGACAGGGGCCGTCCCGGACGACCGCACCCTCCTCGTCGAGCGCTGCCGCGACGAGCTGGGCGACTGGCGCGTGTGCGTGCTCGCGCCGCTCGGCAGCCCGGTCCTCGCGCCGTGGGCGATGGCGGCGACGGTCCGCGCGCGCGAGCGCCTCGGCGCGGACGTCGAGACGCTCTGGACGAACGACGGCTTCGCGGTGCGGCTGCCGGGGTCCGACGAGCCGCCCGACGTGTCGTTCCTGCTGCCGGATCCGGAGGAGGTGGAGGACCTCGTCGTCGGCCAGCTCGGCGCGACCGCGCTCTTCGCGGCCAAGTTCCGCGAGGCCGCTGGCCGCGCCCTGCTCCTGCCGAAGCGCCGCCCCGGCCAGCGCGCCCCGCTCTGGCAGCAGCGCAAGCGCGCCGCGGACCTCCTCGCCGTCGCGTCCCGCTACGGGGCCTTCCCGCTGCTGCTCGAGGCGTACCGCGAGTGCCTGCGCGACGTGTTCGACCTGCCCGCGCTCGAGGGGGTCCTGCGCGACGTCCGCGCGCGGCGCGTCCGCGTCGTCACCGCCGACACGCGCGTCCCGTCGCCGTTCGCGGCCTCGCTGCTCTTCGGGTTCGTGGCGAGCTTCATCTACGACGGCGACGCGCCGCTCGCCGAGCGCCGCGCCCAGGCGCTCACCATCGACCAGGCCCAGCTCCGCGAGCTGCTCGGCGAGGCCGAGCTGCGCGAGCTCCTCGACGCGGACGCGCTCGTCGCCCTGGAGGCGCAGCTCCAGCACCTCGCCCCGGCCGCGCGCGCGCGGAGCGTGGACGGCGTGGCGGATCTCCTGCTCCGCCTCGGCGACCTCTCCCGTGAGGAGATCGCCCGGCGGTCGGCGACCCCCGAGGTGGCCGCCGGCGCCGAGCGGCTGGTGGCGGAGCGGCGGGCGATCCCGCTCCGGATCGCAGGGGAGGAGCGGCTCGTGGCCGTGGAGGACGCCGCGCGCTACCGCGACGCCCTCGGCGTGCCGCTCCCGCCCGGCGTGCCCGAGGCGCTGCTCGGGCCGGTGGCCGACGCGCTCGAGGGCCTCGCCGCGCGCCACGCGCGCCGCCACGCGCCGTTCACGACCGGCGAGCTCGCCGCGCGCTTCGGGATCCCGCGCCCCGCGGCGGAGGGCGCGCTCCGGCGGCTCCTCGAGCGCGGCCGGCTCCTCGAGGGGGCGTTCCGCCCGCACGGCGCGGAGCGCGAGTGGTGCGACCCGGAGGTCCTGCGCGGCCTCCGCCGCCGCTCGCTCGCGCGGCTGCGCGAGGAGATCGAGCCGGTCGAGCCGCGGGCGTTCGCGCGCATGCTGCTCGGCTGGCACGGCATCCCGCGCAAGGGCCGCGGCCTCGACGCCGTGCTCGACGCGGTCGAGAGGCTCCAGGGCGCGCCGCTCCCCGCCTCGCTCCTCGAGACGGAGATCCTGCCGGCGCGGGTGGACGGGTACCTGCGCGGAGACGTCGACGCGCTCGCCGCGGCGGGGGAGGTGCTCTGGGTGGGGCTCGAGCCCATCGGCGAGCACGACGGACGCATCGCGCTCTACCTCGCGGACGCGTTCCCCCGGCTCCTGCCCACGACCCGCCCGGCGGCGGAGGCGCCCCAGGGCGAGCGCGGCGCGCGGATCCTCGAGCACCTGGCCCGGCGCGGCGCCTCGTTCTTCGCCGAGCTGCACGCCGCCGCGGGCGGCGGGTACGAGCAGCAGACGGTGGACGCGCTCTGGGATCTCGTCTGGCGCGGGCTCGTCACGAACGACACGTTCCAGGTGCTCCGCGCCTACGCCGAGCCGGCCGCCGCCCGCCGCGAGCGCGGCCGGGTCGTCGCGCGCGCTCCGGCCGCGTTCCGGTCGCGCCGGGCCGCACCGCCCGCCGCCGGAGGGCGCTGGACGCTCGTCGCCGCGCGCCGGGAGCTCGCGGGCGGGATCCCGACCGCGACCGAGTGGAGCGCGGCGACGGCGCAGCAGCTCCTCGTCCGCTACGGCCTCGTCACCCGCGGCGCCGCCGCGGCGGAGTCCTTGCCCGGCGGGTTCAGCGCGGTCTACGACGTGCTCCGCCACCTCGAGGAGAGCGGCCGGATCCGGCGCGGCTACTTCGTCGGCGGCGTGGGCGCGATGCAGTTCGCCCAGCCGGGCGTGCTCGACCTGCTGCGCTCCCTGCGCGAGCCCGCGGAGACGCCGGAGGTCGTGACGCTCGCCGCGACGGACCCCGCGAACCCGTACGGCGCGCTGCTCGACTGGCCCGCGGTGCAGGGCGCCCCGGAGGGGAAGCGGCCCGCGCGCGCGGTCGGCGCGTACGTGGTGCTCGTGGACGGCGAGCTCGCGGCCTACGTGGCGCGCGGCGCCCGTCAGCTCTTCGCGTGGCTCCCGGAGTTCGAGCCGGAGCGCTCGCACGCCGGCGCCGCCATCGCGGCGGCGCTCACCGAGCTCGTCCGCGCCCTGCACGGCAAGGCGGAGGCGGCGCTCGTCGTGGAGATCGACGGCGGTCCCGCAGCGGCGCACCCGCTCGCGGGGTATCTCCAGGCGGCCGGGTTCGTGCCCACCGCGGCGGGGCTCCAGCTCACGCGGCGGGCGGCCGCGGCGGCGCTCTCGGCGGGGAGCGAGCTGCCGTAGCGGAGCGAGGCGCGCGTGCCAGAGGGCGACACCATCCACCGCGCGGCTTCGAACCTCCACCGGGCGCTCGCGGGCGAGACCGTGGTCCGCTTCGAGACGGTGCTGCCCCCGCTCGCGCGCGTCGACGCGGATCGCCCCGTCGCCGGTCGCACCGTCGAGGGCGTGAGCGCCCGGGGGAAGCACCTCCTCGTCCGCTTCTCCGGGGACCTCTGGCTGCGCAGCCACCTCCGCATGAACGGGAGCTGGCACCTGTACCGCCCCGGCGAGCGCTGGCGGCGCCCGCGGGACGCCATGCGCGTCCTCGTGGAGACCCGCCCCTGGCTCGCGGTGGGCTTCGACCTGCCCGTGGCGGAGCTCCTCGACGCGAGAGGCCTCGCGCGGCAGCCGGACCTCGCCCGGCTCGGGCCCGACCTGCTCGCCCCGGACTTCGACGCCGCCGAGGCGGAGCGCCGGCTGCGCGCGCGGCCGGCGCGCGAGGTCGGCGAGGCGCTGCTCGATCAGGGTGCGCTCGCGGGCGTGGGCAACGAGCTCAAGTCGGAGATCCTGTTCCTCGCCGGCGTGGACCCCTACCGGACGGTCGCCTCGCTCTCCGCCGCCGAGCTGGCCGCGCTGGTCACGGTCGCCCGCCGGGTCCTCCTCGAGGCGGTGGCGCCGTACGGCGCGAGCGCCCCCACCTGGCTCGGCGGCCGGCGCACGACGGGCCGGTCGAACCCCGACGAGCGGCTCTTCGTCTACGGCCGCGCGGGCGAGCCGTGCCGCCGCTGCGGAGCTGCCATCCGGCTCGGTCGCCAGGGCCCCGGCGCCCGCGTGACCTACCACTGCCCGCGCTGCCAGCCGCCGCCCGGCGGCGGATAGCGGACGGCGCGTGGGAGCGCGCGGCCTCGCGATGGCGCGGTCGGGCGGCCCGCTCTGATGGCACCACCCGCTCGCATGGAGCCTGCTGCGACGCACGCTGCCTGCCTGCGCCGGGCGGCCTCGTCGTTGCGCTCCTCGACGTGCCTTACAGGCACGCCTGCGGTGCTCACTCCTCGGAGCGCCCGGCTCGGCGACGGCATCGCGCGTCTCGCGACGGCTCCACGCAAGCGACGGGCGCCATGAGGTATCTTCCGCTCTCTTCTCGGGAGGGTGACATGGCGGGGCAGGACGTCTTCGATCTGGCGAGGCACGTGGCGGCGAGCGCGGCGACGGCGAGGCTGCCGCGGGCGGGGGGCAAGCGGTTCGAGACCGTCTTCCGCCACGGCTCGCTGCAGGTCGAGATCTTCGCGCCGCGCGGCCGCGACACGCAGCGGCCTCACGACCGCGACGAGGTCTACGTCGTCCTCCGCGGCGCCGGCGCCTTCGTGAACGGCACCCAGCGCTTCGCGTTCCGCGCGGGCGACGTGCTCTTCGCCGCCGCCGGCGAGGTCCACTGGTTCGAGGACTTCAGCGAGGATTTCTTCACCTGGGTGCTGTTCTACGGCCCCGAGGGCGGCGAGAAGGCCGCGGCCGCTCCCCCGCCGGCGGGCGGCGCCGCGAAGTAGCAGGAGGCTGCGGCGCCCGCCCAGGGCGTCGGTCGCGACGCGCTGCGCCGCGGCGGGCGACGCGGTAGAAGAAGGCCATGTCGATCCTGGAGTGGCTCGGGCTCGTCCCCCGTGAGGAGCCGGCGCGCGACGCCGGCGTGGTCCATCGCGTCGCCCGTGCCCTCGAGGCGCTCCCGGCGGAGCGCGCGGAGCACCTCGCGCTGTTCGCGTTCCTCCTCGCCCGCGTGGCCAACGTGGATCTCGACGTCCACTCGGCCGAGACCGAGGCCATGGCGCGGATCGTCGAGACCGTCGGCCACCTCCCGAAGGACCAGGCCGCGCTCGTGGTCGAGATCGCGAAGGCGGAGCACCGCGCGAGCGGCGAGACGCAGAACTTCCTCGCGGCCCGGACGTTCCGGGACCAGGCGAGCGACGCCGAGCGGATGGATCTCGTGCACTGCCTCTTCGCGGTCGCCGCCTCGGACGGCGCCATCTCCGTCGCCGAGGAGGAGGCGATCCGCGGGATCTGCGGCGAGCTCCGGCTCACCGAGCGCGACTACGTCGACATCCGCAGCGCGTACTCCGAGCACCGGTCGGTGAACAAGCGGTGATCCCCTGGGAGACGGTGGACCGCGCCCGCGCCCCGGACGGCGCGGAGCTCGTCCTCTCCCGCCGTGGGGAGGAGTGGTCCGTCCGGGCCGCCGGCCGGGTGCTCATGACCAGCCGGACGCACGGCTCGGAGGAGGCGCTCGCCGCCGCGGCGCTCGCGCGGGTCCGCGCCCCGCGCAACGTGCTCGTCGGTGGGCTCGGCCTCGGGTTCACGCTCCGCGCCGCGCTCGACCGGCTCCCGCCCGGCGCGCGCGTGGTGGTGGCCGAGCTGGTCCCCGCGCTCGTGCGCTGGAACCGCGGCCCGGTCGCGCACCTCGCCGGGCGCCCGCTCGACGACGCGCGGGTGCACGTCGCGGAGGGCGACGTCCTCGAGCACCTCACCGCCGGCCGCGGCGCCTGGGACGCGATCCTGCTCGACGTGGACAACGGCCCCTCCGCGCTCGCGCATCCCGCGAACGACCGGCTGTACGGCGAGGCCGGGGTCCGCGCCTGCCGCGACGCGCTCCGCGCCGGCGGCGCGCTCGCGGTCTGGTCGGCCGGTCAGGACCCCCGCTACGTCGCGCGGCTCGGTCGCGCGGGGGTCGCGGCGGAGGCGATCGCCGCGCCAGCGCGCGGCGACGCCGGGGGCGTGCGGCACGTCGTGATCGTGGGCGTGCGCGGGCCCGCGGCGGGGGCGCTCGGCCGCCGCCGAGGGACGGTGTAGCGGGCTCTTGCGGCGGGTCGGCTCAGCGGCCCTGCCCGGCCGGATCCTGGATGGCCGGGGGGGCGCTGCGGTCGAGCTCCTGATCCTCGAACGACACCGAGTCCTCGATCGGCTCGAGGTGCGTCGTCACGGTGAGGTTCGGGATGGCGGCGCGGAGGTCGCGCTCGATCTCCTCGAGCAGCGCGTGCCCGCGCTGCACGGTCCACGCGCCCGGCACGAGGACGTGCACCGAGACGAACCGGCGCGACCCGGCCTGGCGCGTCCGGAGCGCGTGGAACTGCACGTGCTCGGCCGCGTGGCGCGCGAGGACCTCCTCGAGCGCGCGCCGCTCGGCGGCGGCGAGGCCCGTGTCGAGGAGGCCGAGCGCGGAGCGGCGAACGAGGGTCACCCCCGTCCAGACGATGTTGAGCGCGACCGCGATGGCGACGAGCGGGTCGAGCCGTGTCCAGCCGGTGATCCCGACCGCCCCGATGCCGACGAGCACGCCGGCGCTCGTCCACACGTCCGTCATGAGGTGGTGGCCGTCGGCCTCGAGCGCGATGGAGTGGCGACCCTTGCCGGTGCGGATGAGCACCCGCGCCACGGCGAGGTTCACGAGCGAGGCGCCGACCGAGACCGCGAGGCCGAGCCCGAGCCGCTCGAGCGCGCGCGGGTGGACGAGCCGATGGGCGGCGGTCCAGATGATCCCGCCCGCCGCCACGAGGATGAGCGCGCCCTCGAGCCCGCTCGCGAAGTACTCCGCCTTGCCGTGGCCGTACGCGTGGTCCTCGTCCGGCGGCCGCGCCGCGATGGTCACCATCACGAGCGTCATCACGGCCGCGGCGAGGTTGACGATCGACTCGAGCGCGTCGGAGAGGAGGCCGACGGAGCCGGTCATGCGCCAGGCGAGCGTCTTCAGCGCGATGGTCGCGATCGCCGCGCCGATGGAGAGCCAGGCGAAGCGCGCGAGCGAGGATGGGGCGGACCGGGTCATGGCGGCGCGGGCGCGCCGCGAGGCGGCGCCCGCACCCCTTCTGCCCGACCTGCCTCCGCTCCGCAAGCGGCACGGAGCCGCGCTGCGCCGGCCGCCGGGAGCGCGGGCGCTCCCTCCCGCCTCGCCCCGCTCACGCGCGGTTCAGGAAGACGGGCAGCCCCCGCTTGTTCGCGTAGATCGGCCGCAGCCGGTCGGTGTTGTACATCGACGCCACGTCCACCTTGCGGGGCCCGAGCTTCGGATCCGGGATGGGCATGAGGTCGTACTTGCCGTCGACGATCGCCGACATGAGCCCGCTCTTCCCCTCGAGCAGCGCGTCGAAGGCCATCGTGCCGAAGGTGTTCGCGACGAGCTTGTCGACGAAGTCGGGATCGCCCGAGCGGAGATCGTAGGTGAGGTCCGAGACGATCGTCTCCTCGCCGGCTCGCGCCTTGATCGCGTCGGAGAGCGACTCGGCGACGCTCGCCTTCTTGCGGTGGCCGAAGGCGTCGGGCTCCCCGTACTCCTGGACCTTGTAGCCCTCCCACTCGGCGCCCTCGGAGAGGACGACGAGCGCGTAGCTCGAGGGGTTCTGGCGCTTGTCCGTCACGAGCAGGTCGACGATGTGCTCGAGCTTCGGCTTGTGCTCCGGGATGATGCAGCGGATCGAGGTGACGTACGCCGTGTAGAAGGCGGTGAAGCCCGCGTCGCGGCCGAAGATGCGGAAGATGCCGATCCGCTCGTGCGAGCCGACGGTCGTCCGCTGCCGCTCGATGGCCGAGATCGCGCGCGTGATCGCCGTCGAGAAGCCGACGCAGTACTCGGTGTTCCGCACATCGTTGTCCATCGTCTTCGGGATGGCGATCACCTTCGCGCCGAGCTCGTGCAGCCGCGCGGCGTAGGAGAGGGTGTCGTCGCCGCCGATGGGCAAGAGGTAGTCGAGCTTCAGGCCCTCGAGGTTCGCGAGCACCGCGCTCGAGACGTCGTGGGTCGTCGAGGTCTGGCCCTGCTTCGTCGTCTGCGCGGTCGGGAAGGTGCGGCCGGCGAGGTGGGGCGGGAGCTGCTTCATCCGCGCGGGGTTCGTCCGGCTCGAGTGCAGGAACGTCCCGCCGGTCCGGTCGATGGTGCGGGTGTTCTCGCGGGTGAGCGGCAGCACGTAGCGGCCGCGGCTCGCCGGATCGTCGAGGTTCAGGTGGGTGAGCCCTTCCCACCCGCGCCGGATGCCGACGACCTCCATCTGGTGGTCCGCGGCCCGGTAGACGACGCTCTTGATGACGGAGTTCAGGCCGGGGACGTCGCCCCCACCCGTGAGGATGCCGACGCGCATGCGTGCCATGCGGGTAATCCTAGGCGCACTTCGCCCGGAGCGCCGCTAAGAACCGGCAGTCGGCCCCCCGCGGAGGTCCCCCGTGCCGTTCCTGCGCTCGGCGTTCGTCTACCTCGCCGCTGCCGTCGTCGTGGTGCCGCTCGCGGCGCGTGTCGGCCTGGGCTCCGTCCTCGGCTACCTGGTCGCCGGGGCGATCGTGGGGCCGCAGGGGCTCGCCCTCTCGGGCGACGCCGAGGGCGTGCTCCGCGTCGCCGAGCTGGGCGTCGTGCTCCTCCTCTTCCTCGTGGGCCTGGAGCTCGACCCCCGCCGCCTCGTCGAGCTGCGCCGGGACGTGTTCGGCCGCGGCGCGCTCCAGGTCGCGGTGACCTCGCTCGCCATCGCCGGGGTGGCGCTCGCCCTCGGGGTGCCGTGGCGAACTGCCGCGGTCGCCGGGCTGGGTCTCTCGCTCTCCTCCACCGCGCTCGTGGTGCAGCTCCTCGGGGAGCGGAACGAGCTCGGGACGCGGCACGGCCAGCTGGCGTTCGCCATCCTGCTCTTCCAGGACCTCGCGGTGATCCCGCTGCTCGCGCTCCTCCCCGCGCTCGGCGCGCGCACGCCCGCGGCGGCGCCCGCGTGGCTCACGGTCGCGAAGGCGGTGGCGGTCGTCGGCGGCGTGGTGGTCGCGAGCCGCCTCGTGGCGCGCCCGGTGTTCCGGTTCGTGGCGTCGCTCAGGAACCCCGAGCTCTTCACCGCGACCGCGCTCCTCCTCGTCGCGGGTACCGCGCTCGCCGTCTCGGCCGCCGGGCTGTCCATGGCGCTCGGCGCCTTCCTCGCCGGCGTGCTGCTCGCCACCTCCGAGTACCGCCACGAGCTCGAGGCGGACGTCGCGCCGTTCAAGGGGCTCCTGCTCGGGCTCTTCTTCCTCGCGGTCGGCATGACCGCCGATCTGCGAGTGCTCGCCCTGCGCCCGCTCGCGGTCGCCGGCGTCGTCCTCGGCCTGGTCGCCCTGAAGGCCCTCGTGGCCTTCGCCGTCGGCCGGCGGGCCCTCGGGAGCGCGGAGCCCGCGCTCGCGCTCGGGCTCCTCCTCTCGCAGGGCGGCGAGTTCGCCTTCGTGCTCTTCCGGCTGGCCGCGGCCGACGGCGTCATGGACCCGGGAGTCGCCGCGCTCCTCGTCGTGGCGGTCACGCTCTCGATGGCGACGACGCCCGTGCTCTTCGCGCTGCACGCGCTCGTGGGGAGGCGCCTGCTGCGGCGCGGCCCGGCGCGCGAGTTCGACGTCGTGCCCCCCGGCGATCCCTGCGTGGTGATCGCAGGATTCGGGCGGGTGGGGCAGGTGGTCGGCCGCGTCCTCGCCGCGAAGCGAATCACCTTCACCGCCATCGACGCCAGCCCCGAGCACATCGACTTCATCCGGCGCTTCGGCAACAAGGTCTTCTACGGCGACGTCTCGCGCCTCGACCTCCTGCGCTCGGCGCGGGTCGAGCGGGCGCGCCTGTTCGTCCTCGCCATCGACGACGTGGACGCGTCGGTGCGCACGGCGGAGGTGGTGCGCGAGCACTTCCCGCAGGTGGCGATCCTCGCGCGCGCCCGCAACCGGCAGCACGCGTACCGGCTGCGCCGCCTCGGCATCCGGCGCATCGTGCGCGAGACGCTCCACTCCTCGCTCGTCATGACCTCGGACGTGCTCGAAGCGCTGGGGGTGGATTACGCCGAGGCGCGGAGCGCCGTCGAGCGCTTCCGTGAGCACGACGAGGCGCAGTTCGAGGCCTCCTGGCAGCACCAGGACGACCTCGACAAGCTCACCGACATCGCGCGGCGCGGCCGCGAGGAGCTGGAGCGATTGTTCGAGGAGGACGCGCGCCAGCGCCCGGCCTAGCTACGCCGGCACCACGTACCACTGCCCCTTCGCGCCCTGCTCCAGCTTCAGGAGCCCTTCCTTCTCCATCGCCTCGAGGAGGCGGCTGAAGGACGAGAAGCCGTGGTCGCGCTCGTCGAAGTCCGGCTCGCGACGCACGATGGCGGCCTTGATCGCGGAGGGGTTCACCGGTCCGCTCGCGCGGGCGAGCATCGCCGCGGCCGCCTCGCGGGCGACGACCGGGATCGCCTTCTCCTTCACCGGCCGGTCCTTCTCCTTCGGCTCCGCGGCGCGCCGCTTCCCGCCGGGACGCAGGTAGATGAACTCGTCGCAGGCCTTCACGAACAGCGGGCTCGTCGACTCGCGCACCGCCATCCCGATCACCACGCGGTCGTTCTCGCGCAGCTTGTAGGCGAGCGGGCAGAAGTCGGAGTCGCCGGAGGCGATGACGAAGGTGTCGATGTGCTCGCGCAGGTAGGCGAGCTCGAGGGCGTCGATGACGAGCCGCATGTCGGCGCCGTTCTTCCCGGCGCGGGTCGAGGGCGGCACGTCGACGAGCTCGACGCCCTTGTCGTGGAGCCGCTGCGTCGCGTCGGAGAACCGGGTCCAGTCCGCGTAGGCGCGGCGGAAGACGACCTTGCCCTTCTCGAGGAGCGTGTCGAGCGCCGGCTGGAGGTCGAACGTCTCCGCCGAGAGGCCGGTGCGGGTGACGAGGTTCTCGAAGTCGATGAACAGGGCGATGCGCTGATCGTGGCTGGTGTCGCGCTTCATTCGGTCTCCCGGGCCCGGACGTGGGCCCGCGCGCGCACCCTGTCAGGGAAGAGGCCCCGGCGCAAGCGAATGGCGGCTCGAGCGGGCTCCATGCGGGCTTCGCGGGCGGCGCGCACGCTGAGCGTAATCGGGAGGCCACCCGCGCGCTCGGCGGCCTGTGACGCGCCGGCGGCGCGCGGGGCTTGCCGTGGACCGGCCGGGGCCGGAGGATGCCGCCCATGGACGACCTCCTCCGGCCCGACACCCTCGCCCTCCACGCGGACGCCGCCGTCGAGCCCACCGCCGACATCGCGCCGCCCATCCACGTCTCGACGACCTTCGCGGCGGACAACGACGCCGGGCTCGTCTACGCACGCAACGATCAGCCGACGCGGCGGCGGCTCGAGGCGGTGCTCGGCGCGCTCGACGGCGGACACGCGGTGACGTTCGCCTCCGGGCAGGCGGCCGCCACGGCGGCGCTCCTGCACCTGCGGCCGCGCCGCGTGGCGATCGCGACGGGCGGCTACCACGGGACGCACGCGGCCATCGACGCGCTCGCGCCGTTCGGCGTGGAGAAGGTCGCCCTCGAGGCCGACCTCGGCGCGGGGGACGTGGTGTGGCTCGAGACCCCGAAGAACCCGACCTGCGAGCTGCAGGACATCGCCGCGCACGTCGCGCGCGCGCGACCGGCCGGAGCGCGCGTCGTCGTCGACGGCACGTTCGCGACCCCCGTGCTGCAGGCGCCGCTCGCGCTCGGCGCGGACCTCGTCTACCACTCGATGACGAAGTTCCTCGCCGGCCACTCCGACGCGCTCGGCGGCGTCCTGGTCGCCCGCGATCCCGCCCTGGCGGACGGGCTCCGCGCGACCCGCACCGTCACGGGCGGCGTCCCCGGCGCGCTCGAGACCTGGCTCGTCCTGCGCGGGGTCCGCACGCTCGGCCTGCGCGTGCGGCAGCAGACCGCGACCGCGACCCGGCTCGCGGCGTTCCTCGAGCCGCGCGTCGCGCGCGTGTGGCACCCGTCGCTCCCCTCGCACCCGGGCCACGCCCTGGCGAAGCGGCAGATGCGCGGGCCGGGCCCGATCCTGTCCATCGAGCTCGCGACGGAGGCCGCCGCGCGGGAGCTCCCGGGGGCCCTGCGCCTCTTCCGCGACGCCACGTCTCTCGGCGGGGTGGAGTCGCTCATCGAGTGGCGACGCAAGCAGGATCCGCACGCGCCGCCGGCGCTCCTGCGGCTCGCGGTCGGGATCGAGGATCCCGAGGACCTCGAGCGCGATCTCGCCCGAGGGCTCGCGGCGATCGGCGGGCGCTCTAGCCCCCGGCCGTGACGGCGGGCGGCCTCACGCCCCGTGACGGTGTCCCGACATCGACGGACTCGCATCCGTCCCCCTGCGACATCACCGTCCGAGCGGGCAGGCGTCCGTCCGGGCGCCGCGTCTCCAGGGGGAAGAAAGCATGCTCGCCTACCGTCACACCGCTCGAAGGCTCGCCGTCCTCACTTTCGCCGCCGTCTCGCTCGCCGCCTGCAGCGGCGAGAAGAGCCCCGCTGCAGGCCCTCACCTGGCCGGGATCCAGGTCCAGCCGGCCAGCGCCGGGGTGGTCTCCGTCCTGGTCGGGGAGTCCGTGCGACTCACCGCGACGGGGACGTACTCCGACGGCACGACGCGCGACGTCACGGCAGAGGTCGTGTGGAGCTCGGCGGCCCCCGAGATCGTCGCCGTCTCGAACGCGGCGGCCGACGCCGGGCTCGCGACGAGCGCGTCCGTCGGGACGAGCGAGGTCAGCGCCACCGAGCCGATGAGCGGGGTCACGGGGAGGGTGACGGTGGAGGTCGTCCCGCCGATCGTGTCGCTCGCCGTGTCGCCCATCGATCCGACGCTGCTCGTGGGCACCACGCTGCAGCTCCAGGCGGACGGCACGCTCGTGGACGACACCACGGCCGACGTCACCGCGACGGTCACCTGGACGACTTCGGACGCCGCCGTCGCGACGGTGTCTCCGGGCGGGCTCGTCACCGCGGTCGCGGTCGGGACCGCCACGATCACCGCCGTGGAGCCGGTCTCCGGCGCGACGGCGAGCATCACCGTGGAGGTGACGACGCTGCCGGCGGCGCTCTCCTACCTCGGCCTCTCCCGCGGGTCGGTCATCGGCGGCGGCCCGGTGCAGGTCGTCGGCACCGTCGCGCTGACCTCGCCGGCGACGGAGGACGTCATCGTCACGCTGACGAGCAGCAACGCCGCGGTCGGGGTCCCCGAGACCGTGACCGTGCCGGCGGGTGCGCAGAGCGCGACCTTCGCCGTGACGACGTCCGCGGTGACCCGCAGGACCAAGGTGACCCTCACCGCCACGGACGGGACGAGCACCAAGACCGCGTCGCTGAACCTGCGCGTGGCGAAGTAGCGCCCGCGCCTTCCGCGGCGTCCCGGCTACCCGCTGCCCGCCCACCGGCTCCCTGGCCGGTGGCGCGGGCTGCGCCGTTCTCCGCGCGCGCAGGCGAGCTGCTTCTCGACGCTCGCGCGGAACGCCCGGACGAGCGGCTCGAAGCGCGCGGGAGCGCCCTCGAGCGCGCCCAGGGCGAGCGCGACCGCCTCCGCGGTGGAGAGGTGCTCGGGCCCCGGCTCGCGGCGCAGGCCGCCGTAGCCGCTCGGCCGCGCCGGCACGATCCCGACCCGCGGCAGCGCCGCGAGCGTGGGCGTCGCCCGGATCATCTTCACCGCCTGAGGCCACGTCCCGTCGACGGCGAAGAGCACGGGGGGCGGCGCGCCGGCGAGCGCCTCGGCGGGCACGGCGCCGTCGCCGGGGAAGAGCAGCGCCGCCCCCGGCGTCGCGGCCGCCGCGCGAACGGCGGGGTGTTCCTCGAACGCGACGCCGCGGTGGAGCTCGCAGTTCTCGAGCGCGAGCCGGGTGAGCCAGGCGCTGCAGATCGCGAGGCGCGCCTCGCGCGGATGCTGGAGCAGCACGACGCGCGTCCGCGACGGGATCACCGGGAGGTCCGCGCAGGCGCAGAGCTCCGTGGGGCGCAGGCAGCGGCGGCAGGTCGGGCGCATGGGAGAGCGCGGGAGGAAAGCACGGCGCCGGGCGCGCGTCGAGCGGCCCCGGAGCCGCCAGGAACGCGCCGCCCGTGCGCCCCGGTTGGCGTACCATGCGCGCCATGCCCGCTCGCCCCGCCCGCCTGCTGCTCGCGGCGTTCCCTCCGGAGCTCGCCGGCCTCGACGCCGCGCCGCCCGAGGGCTGGGCGGTCGCCTGCACCGGCGTCGGCGCCCTCGCGGCGGCCGTGGAGACCGCGCGGCTCCTCGCCCTTCACGCGCCGGAGCGCGTCCTGTTCGTCGGGACCTGCGGCGCGTACGACGCGCGGCTCGCGCCGGGCGAGCTCATCGCGGCGTCTGAGGCCATCGCGACCTCGCTCGACGAGCGGGCCGGCCGCGCCTATCGCCCCGCGCTCGAGCGCACCCGCTGGCCCGCCACCTTCACGCTGCCGCTCCCCGCGCACCGCGTGGCCGTCCCGCCCGCGATCACGCTCACGGAGGAGGGCGCGCGCGCGCTCGCGGAGGTGGCCGCCGCGGAGCACCTCGAGCTCACGGGCGTCTTCGCCGCGTGCGCCGCGGCGAACGTGCTTGCGGCCGCAGCGCTCGCCGTCGCGAACCGGGTCGGCCCCGGGGCGCACGAGCAGTGGAAGGCCAACCACGCCACCGCGAGCCGGGCGCTCGTCGCGGCGCTGCGCGAGCGCGGCGTGTTCGGCGCGGAGGAGCTCCTCGAATGAGCAAGACCCCGTCGACCCCCGCCACCCGGCTCCTGCGCCAGCAGAAGGTCCCGTACACCGAGCACGTCTACCGCTACGAGGAGCACGGCGGCACGGCGGTGTCCTCGCGGGAGCTGGGCGTCCCGGAGCACGCCGTGGTGAAGACGCTCGTCATGGAGGACGAGACCGGCGCCCCGCTCGTCGTGCTCATGCACGGCGACCGCGAGGTCTCGACGAAGGCGCTCGCCCGTCAGCTCGGGAAGAAGACGGTGCAGATCTGCAAGCCGGACGTCGCCCAGCGCCACAGCGGCTATCTCGTCGGCGGCACGAGCCCGTTCGGAACGCGCAAGGCGATGCCGGTGCACGTCGAGCGGACAATTCTCGAGCTGCCGAAGCTCTACGTGAACGGCGGCTCGCGCGGCTTCCTCGTCGGGATCGCGCCCGCCGACCTCGTGCGCGTCCTCTCCCCCGTCCCCGTGGACGTCGCCATCGAGCAGTAGAGGCGGGCGCGTAGACCGCACGTGGTCACGAGCGGGGTCGAGGTCGGGGTCGGGGTCAGATCCCTCCGCTACCTTGCCGCCCCCATGCCGAAAGACGCTCCCGCCCGCTACATCGCCTTCTCCGACGGCTCCTCCCTCTCGAACCCCGGCGGCCCGGGCGGCACGGGCTTCGTCGTCGTCGACCGCGTCCGGCCCGCGCTCCGCTTCGGCGCGACGCGCTGGGTGCAGGACGGCACGTACGCGGTCACGAACAACCGGATGGAGCTGCGCGCCGTCCTCGAGGCGCTCCAGGGGCTGCCCGCGGGCGAGTCGGTCGAGGTCGTCTCGGACTCGCGCTACGTGGTGGACGCCCTCTCGAAGTGGATCCACGGCTGGCGCAAGAAGGGCTGGAAGACGGCCGCCGGCGAGCCGGTGCTGAACCGCGACCTCATCGAGGCGCTCGACGCGCGCGGCCGGGAGCTCTCCGTCCGCTACGCCTGGGTCCGGGGCCACGACGGGCACGCGGTGAACGAGGTCGTCGACGCGCTGGCCCAGTCGGCGGCGCGGGGTGTCCCCGGGCCGACGGAGGCGAGCGTCGTCGAGGCGCTTCGCGCGGCCGCCGTCATCCGCTGAGCGCTGCAGTCACCAGGAGGCGAGCCGGCACTCCTCGCACGCCTGCATGAAGTGGCCGTACGGGGCGAGGCAGCGCAGGCAGGTGCGGCGGCCGCAGAGCGCGCACGACCGGGCATCCCGGGGCCGGAGCCGCTCGCCGCAGGAGGCGCAGCGCTCGAGGTCTTCCTCCGACCGGGGGCGTGGCGATGGTGCGGCGGGATCCACGCCGGGAACGTCGCACCTCCGCCGCTCCGTGGCACGCCCCCGGGAGGGAGGGGTCGCCTGCCACGCGGTCCGGGCGCCGGGCGGGGCCGTGGTACCCTGCGCGCCCATTCCATTCCGGCACCGGAGGCCACCCATGAGCGATCTCCTCAGCGACCTCGAGCCCAGGCTCCTCTGGCGGTACTTCCTCGAGCTCTCCCGGATCCCGCGCGGCTCGAAGCACGAGGCGCAGGCGGCCCGCTGGGTCGCCGACCAGGGCCGCGCGCTCGGCTGCGAGGTCCTGACCGACGCGCTCGGGAACGTCCTCATCCGCAAGCCGGGCACGAAGGGCCGCGAGGACCGCCCGGGCGTGTGCCTCCAGGGCCACGTCGACATGGTCTGCGAGAAGAACGAGGGCACCCCCCACGACTTCGCGAAGGACCCCATCCCCGTGTACCGCGACGGCGAGGTGGTGCGCGCCCGCGGCACGACGCTCGGCGCCGACAACGGCATCGGCGTCGCGGCGGGCCTCGCGGTGCTCGCGAGCCAGGACGTCCGCCACGGCCCGGTCGAGGTGCTCCTCACGATCGACGAGGAGACGGGGCTCACCGGGGCGAAGGGCGTCGCGCCGGGCTGGTTCCGCTCGCCCTACCTCCTGAACCTCGACAGCGAGGAGGAGGGGGAGCTCACCATCGGCTGCGCCGGCGGCGTGGACACGGTCGCGACCCGCAAGGTCGCCCTCTCGGCGCCCGCCCCGGGCACCCTGCCGCTCCGGATCAAGCTCTCGGGCCTGAAGGGCGGCCACTCCGGCGTGGACATCGCCGCGGGTCGCGGCAACTCCATCCGCATCCTGGCCCAGGTGCTCGACGCACTCGTGGAGCGGCACGGGATCGCGCTCGCGACGGTGAGCGGCGGGAACAAGCGGAACGCCATCCCGCGCGAGGCCTCGGCGATGGTGCGCGTGGACGCGGGGCGCGAGGCCGCGCTGCGGGAGGACGTGGCGCGCCTCGCGCGCGAGTGGCGCGCCGCGCTCGGCGCGTTCGACCCGAACCTCGCGATCGACGTGGAGCCGGGCGAGGCCGATCGCGTGATGTCGCCCGGCGACGCGCGCGCCGTCCTCGGGCTCCTCCTCGCCGGGCCGCACGGCGTCGAGGCGATGAGCCCGGCCATCCCCGGCCTCGTCCAGACCTCGACGAACCTCGGGCTCGTCCAGACGCAGGACGGGACGGTGCTCGTGACCTTCCTCACCCGCAGCGCCATCGACGCCTCGCGCCAGGCGCTGGCCGCGCGCATCGCGGCGGCGTGCGCGCTCGCCGGCTTCGAGGCGAGCCAGGAGGGCGGCTACCCGGGGTGGAAGCCGGAGCCCGGGTCCTCGCTCGTGAAGCTCGTGGACCGGGTGCACGCGGAGGTGTTCGGGAAGCCGATGATCGTGAAGGCGATCCACGCCGGGCTCGAGTGCGGCCTCATCGGCGAGAAGTACCCGGGCGTCGAGATGGCCTCGATCGGCCCCGACATCAAGGACGCGCACACGCCCGACGAGCACGCGCGCATCGCCTCGGTGGCGGCGTTCTGGAGGCTGCTCGTGGCCGTGCTCGAGCGCGTCTGAGCGCCCGGGGCGCGACGGCGTGAGCCGCTCGCGCGGTGACCAGGGGGCGCGCGCGTCGGGCGGCCGGGCGGCCCCCGCGTCGCCCTCGCCTCGAGTCGCGTGCGCGCGCGGCGGCGGGTTCCCAGCTTTCGCTGGGGGTCTCGATGCGCCGCGGCCGCAAGCGCCTCCTCGTAGCGCTCGCCATCCTGTTCGTCGTGCTGGTCGGCGCTCGCGCGGCGCTCGACCCGCTCGTCACCTGGCGGACGCGCAAGGTGCTCGCGGGGATGGAGGGGATGCGCGGGCGCTTCCAGGACGTCGAGGTGAGCGTCCACGACCTGTCCTACGCCATCCGCGGCCTGCGCATCGAGAAGCTCGCGCCGGGCGGCTCGGCGCTCCCGTACTTCCAGGTCGAGCGCGCGAGCTTCGGCCTCTACTTCAAGGAGCTCGTCCGCGGACACGTCGTCGCCGCCGTCGAGCTCGAGAAGCCCAAGCTCACGCTCGTGAGCGCCAAGGAGCAGCCGAGGAAGCAGGGCGCCGCGGAGGCGCCGCAGGTCGGCCACGGGATCGAGGCGCTCGCGCCGTTCCGGCTCGATCGCCTCCAGGTGAAGGACGGGGAGCTCCGCTGGGTGGACGAGCGCGAGCCGGAGCGGCCGGAGCTCTGGGTGCACCGGATCGAGGGGACGCTCGAGAACTTCGCGACGCGGAAGGCGCTCGCCAAGAACGAGCCGACGGTGCTCGCCGCGCGCGGCGTGCTGCAGCGCTCGGGCGCCGTCTCGCTCTTCGCGACCGCGGACCCGCTCGCGAAGAAGCTCACGTTCGCCGGGCAGGGCCGGCTCGAGCGCCTGCAGCTCGTCGAGCTCGCCTCGATCGTCGGCGCGAAGGCGGGGATCGCGCCCGACAAGGGCGAGCTCGACATGTCGCTCCGCTTCCGCGCCGAGGGCGGGAAGATCTCGGGCGGCGTCCGCCCCATCCTGAAGGACGCCGGGACGAGGCCGGCGAAGCCGGGGCTCGGGCCGAAGCTGAAGTCGCTCCTCGCCGACGTGACGCTCAGCATCTTCAAGGACGACGTCCCCGGCCGCGAGGCGGTCGCCACGACGATCCCGATCCAGGGGACCGTCGACGATCCAGAGGCGCAGGCCGTCCCGACCATCCTGGGGATCGTGCGGAACGCGTTCGTCCGCGGCCTCGAGGACGGCCTCTCCGGCCTGCCGCCGCCCGAGGCGAAGAGGCCCGAGAACGTCGTCGAGCAGGCGAGGCGCGCGCTGTCGCCCAGGCGGGAGGCGCAGCCGCGCGCCCAGCCGACGGGGGAGAAGTGATCCGGCGGCGGACGCTCGTGGTCGCCGTCGCGCTCGCGGCCGCGGCGTGCCGCCATCCGCAGCACCCCACCTCGCCGGCGGGCGGCGAGTCGCCCCGGCCCGAGGCGCCGGACCGCGCGGGGGAGAAGGGCGTCCCGCCGAAGGCCGGGCGGCCGCGCATCCCGGCGGGCCCCGAGGCGCTCCTCGCCCCCGGGGCGGTGAAGGACATCCAGGGCGCCCTCGCGGATCGCGGCCTCCTCGGGGAGCACCGCGCGGGAGAGCTCGACGCGCCGACCTCGCGCGCGCTTCGCAAGTTCCAGGAATCGCAGGACCTCGCCGCGACCGGCTTCCCGGACCGCGAGACCCTGCAGCGGCTGGGGGTCGACCCCGACCGCGCCTACGGGCGCGAGGGGGGCGGGGAGGGGGACTGAACGCCCGGTCCGCCGGGGCAGCCATCCTCGCCCGGGCGAGCTCGCCGGATCCGAGCCGGCTCCCGCGCGGGCCCACGCGCCGGCGGGCGGCAGGCCCGGCGGACACGCGCGCGCCTCCGCGGTAGATTCGGCGCGGGCAAGCCCCGGAGGCGGTCATCGAGCTCTTCCTCGATCGCGGAAACCCCCTGCACTGGCTCGCCGTGGCGGTGCTCCTCGTCTCGGGCCTCGCGTGCGCCTGGCTCGGAGTCCGGGACGGATTCCTGCGCAGGTCGATGCGCACGAGCGCGGGGACGCTGACGGGGGGCCGGGCCATGGCCGCGGGCGCGCTCTACGTCGCGACCGGCCTCGCCGGCGTGTGGGGCGGCGTGGCGTTCCTGCTCCGAGCGCGGTGAAAGCGCACGTCCCCGCTTCGGCCGAACACATCGAGGACGCCGCCGGCGAGCGGGCCACGCTGCTAGCGTGCTCGGAGCAGCGCGGAGGTGAACATGGCCCTGTTGCCGACCGCCCCGGAGCCGGACTGCTGGCAGCTCGAGGGGGAGGACGACGCGTCGACGCCGCCGACCGTCGCCCGGGTGCTGAACACCGTGGGGACCCGCCGCGAGTGGCGACGCGCCGGGTTCCCGGTGCTCTTCGACGAGGCCGGGGAGGTGAGGCACGTCCAGCGCTGCGGGCGGACGTACCGCTTCCGCCGCGTGGACGACGAGCACGCGGCTCGCCTGCCGCACTGCCAGCCGCTCTGATCCGGCCTGCTCGCTCAGTAAACCGCGAGCAGCTCGACCTCGAACACGAGCGTCGCGTCGGGCGGGATCGCCGGCGGCGCTCCGCGCGCCCCGTAGGCGAGGTCCGGGGGCAGCGTGAGCTTTCGCTTGCCGCCGACGCGCATCCCCGCGACGCCGCGGTCCCAGCCCTCGATCACCTCTCCGGCGCCGAGCCGGAACGAGAACGGATCGCCGCCGACGGACGAGTCGAACTGCTTCCCGTCGGTGAGCCAGCCCGTGTAGTGCACCTCGACCGTCTTGCCCCGCACCGCCTCCGGGCCCTTCCCCTTCACGACGTCCTCGATCTTCGGCTTGGCCATGCGTGTACTCCTCGCGCTCGGGTGGTCGGGGCACCATCCTAGACGACAGCTCGTGATACGCGATTCCTCAGGTGACGCGAAACGTAATCGGCCGTCGTCGCGCAGGCCGGCCGTCAATTCCCGGGATCGGAGCCCGGCTCGTCCGCGTCCTCCTCCTCGACGTCCGGGCCGGGCGGCAGCTTCTCGAGCCGGTCCCGCACGAGGGTCTGGTGCTTCTGCTCCTCGGCGCGCAGCTCCTCGAAGAGCGCCCGCACGTCCGGATCCTTCACGTAGGGCAGCGCGGAGGAGAAGAAGTCGAACGCCTTCTTCTCGGACGAGAGCGCGACCTCCAGCGCCTGGCGGGCGGACATGAACACGCGCGGCTGGCCGGGGTCGGGGGCCTCGATGTCGTACAGCTGCTCGCGCGAGACGCGCCGCGGGGCGTCGCCGAACCTCGCGCGGCGCCGCTCGGCGAGCTCCGTGCCGTGGCGCTTCTCGTAGGAGGCCATGAGCATGAACATGTCGGAGGCGTCCCCGGCGTAGCGGCCGCCCACGATCCGGGTGAACTCCTGGTAACGATCGCGCGCCTCCTCCTCGATCAGGATCGCGAGATCGAGGGCGTCCTGCAGGTTCAGCTTGGCGAAGTCGATCGCGGCGTCGTTCATGGTTCCTCCAGGCGTGGGCGCCTGCGCTGCGCGGGTCGAGGGAGCCCAGCAGACCTAACGCTGCACATCGCCGAGCGATGCACCGCCCTGGGTCTCCGTGTGGGGGCTTCTCGCCCCGGCGGCTGGAGCGCAGCGTTGCCGTGGCCCGCCCGGGAGCCGGACGTGCGGGCGAGGCGGTTCCCGAGCTTGCCCGGCCCACAGGCCCTCAGGATGTCCACGCCGCATCGCCCCTCGGCGCTCGAGCCGGCCGCGCCCCCGGCCATCGACGAGGCGCTCGTCGGCGGGAAGCTCGTCCCCCTGATGGAGCGGCTCGTCCGGCTCGGGTGGTTCTCGTTCGAGGTGGAGGGAGCGGAGCACCTCCCGCGGAGCGGCCGGCTCGTCCTCGCGCCCAACCACGCGGGCTGGTTCGCGCTCGACGCGTTCTTCCTCGCGCTGGCGGTGCGCCGCGTCCTCGGGCGCGAGGCGAGCCCGTACTTCGCCGCGGCCGACGCGGCGCTGGCCGCGCCGCTCCTCGGGCCGTTCCTGCGGCGCCTCGGCGCGCTGCCGGCGTCGTCCTTCCGGCGTCCCGAGCGCCTCCCGCCGGAGATCCGCACGGTCGGCGTGTTCCCGGAGGGCGTCGAGGGGAACACGAAGCCCTTCTGGGAGGCCTACCGGATGCGGCCGTGGAACCGCGGGTTCGTCCGCGTCGCCGCGGCCCTGGACGCGCCCATCGTCCCCGTCGCGATCCTCGGGGGCGAGGAGAGCCTGCCGGTGGCCTGGACGGTGCGCTTCCTCGAGCCGCTCATCGGCTCCTCCATCGGGCTGCCGGTGTTCGCCCTCCCGTTGCCGGCGCGCTGGAAGGTGGTGTTCCACCCGCCCGTCGAGGTCGGCGCGCGCGGGCGCGACGCGCTCGTCGACTCCGAGTACAGCAGCGCCGTCGCGCGCGAGGTGCAGCGCACGGTGCAGGCGACCCTCGACCACGCCGCGGCGCACCGGACGCTCGCGCAGGTCGCCTCGCTCGTCGCGCTCGTGCGCGGAGCGCGCCACGCCGAGGCGGAGGAGGCCGCCGGGCCGCCCACCCCGCCGCGCGGCGCGGCGCGCGAGCGGCGCGCCTCGCCCCCGGCG
>NZ_JALCYX010000040.1:22104-41497 GCF_022690695.1 Anaeromyxobacter sp. SG17 | reverse complement strand
CGCGGCGGCGGCTGGCGGCGCTCTTGCGCCTCGCGCCCGCGCCGCGGCGGCGGGCCGCGCGCTTCGCCTGCGCGGACAGCGACCGCTTCGACGCGGCCGCGCGCCCCTCGCGCTTCAGCGCGCCCTTCGCGGCGGCGCTCCTCCGGCGCGAGGGCGCGCGCGGCTTGCGCTTGCCCTGTCCCACCTCGGCGTCACGCTGCGCGGAGCGCCGCGTGCGCGCGCTCGTCGTGCCCTTCTTCGGCGGCGCCAGGGGCACGCCCGCCCGCCGGGCCTTCGAGAGCCCGATCGCGATCGCCTGCTTCGACGAGCGGGCCCCATGCTTCCCCTCGCGGATGTGCTCCATCTCCTCGCGGACGAACTCGCCCGCCGCCGTGGAGGGCCGCTTCCCGGCCCGGAGGTCCGCCTTCGCCTTCCGTGTGGTGCTCTTCGTGGGCATCCCGTCCCCCTTCGCCCCCTACGATGCGTACGCCCCGACGACCCGGCAGAGCCCTGGAAGCGGGCGCGGCCGCGGTTAGCGGGGACGGCAGGATGCGCGCGGCTCAATCGACCGAGGGTGCACCGGCCATCGAGCTCCGCGAGGTCGTCAAGCGGTACGGCGCGGAGGGGCTCGGGCCGGTCTCTCTCGCGGTGCCCGCGGCCCGCACCGTGGCCCTCATCGGCCCGAGCGGCGCGGGGAAGTCCACGCTCCTCCGCCTCGTGCTCGGCCTCGTCGCGCCCGATCGGGGCGAGGTGCGCCTCCGCGGCGCGCCGCTGCGCCCCGAGGACCACGCCGCCCGCCGCCGCCTCGGGTACGTGGTGCAGGGCGGCGGGCTCTTCCCGCACCTCACCGCCGGCGGGAACGCGGCGCTCGTCGCGCGCCACCTCCGCTGGCCGGAGGCGCGCGTCGCGGCGCGCCTCGGCGAGCTCGCCGCCCTGACGCGCTTCCCGGCGGAGGCGCTCGCGCGCTTCCCGCACGAGCTCTCGGGCGGCCAGGCCCAGCGCGTGAGCCTCATGCGGGCGCTCTTCCTCGAGCCGGAGGTCCTCCTCCTCGACGAGCCGCTCGGCGCGCTCGATCCGATCACGCGCGCCGACCTCCAGGCCGACCTGCGCGAGATCTTCGCCTCGCTGGGGAAGACCGTGCTGCTCGTCACGCACGACCTCGCCGAGGCCGTCTTCTTCGCGCACGAGCTCGTGCTGCTCCGCGACGGCCGGGTCCTCCAGCGCGGATCCCTCGACGCGCTCGTGCGCACCCCGGCGGATCCGTTCGTCGCGCGGTTCGTCCACGCGCAGCGCGCGCTCGGGCTGCCCGCGGGGACCGCGCCGTGATGGGGGCTGCGCTCGCGGGGGCGCTCGCGCTCGCCGCCACCGGCGGCTCGCTGACGGTCGGGTCGAAGCAGTTCGGCGAGTCCCTCGTGCTGGGCGAGCTGGCCGTGGAGCTCGCCCGGGACGTGGGCGTCCCGGCGGAGCACCGCGCGGCGCTCGGCGGCACGCGCGTCGTCTGGGAGGCGCTCGTCCGTGGGGACGTCGACCTCTACCCCGAGTACACCGGGACCGTCGCGCGCGAGCTCCTCGGCGGCGCGGTGCCGGCCGGCGATCCCGCCGCGCTCGGGGCGGCGCTCGCCGCCCGCGGCGTCGGCATGACCCGCTCGCTCGGGTTCGAGGACACGTACGCGCTGGGGATGCGGCGCGCGCGCGCCGCCGAGCTCGGGATCTCCCGCGTGTCGGACCTCGCGCGCTCGCCGCGGCTGCGGCTCGGCTTCACGAACGAGTTCATGGACCGCGGGGACGGCTGGCCGGCGCTGCGCGCGCGCTACCGGCTGCCGCAGCGCGACGTGCGGGGGCTCGAGCACGAGGTCGCGTACACGGCGCTCGCGGCCGGCGAGATCGACGTGACGGACCTGTACTCGACCGACCCCGAGATCCGCCGCCACGACCTGGTGGTGCTCGAGGACGATCTCCACGCCTTCCCGCCCTACGACGCCGTGTACCTCTACCGCCTCGACCTCGAGCGGCGCGCGCCCGCGGCGCTCGAGGCGATCCGGCGGCTCGAGGGCCGGATCGACGCGGCCGCCATGATCGCGCTGAACGCGCGCGCCGAGCTCGACGGCGTCGCGCCCGCCCGCGTCGCGAGCGAGTTCCTGCGCGCCACGCTCGGCGTCGCCGCCGCGCCGGAGGAGGAGGGCCGGACGGCCCGCGTGCTCCGCCGGACGCGCGAGCACGTGGCCCTCGTGGCGGTGGCGCTCCTCGCCGCCATCGCGCTCGCGGTCCCGCTCGGCGTCGTGGCGGCGCGCCGGCCGGGCGTGGGCCGCGTCGTGCTCGCCGCGGTGGGCGTCGTCCAGACCGTGCCCTCGCTCGCGCTGCTGGTGATGATGATCCCGCTCCTCGGCATCGGCGCCCGGCCGGCGGTCGCGGCCCTCTTCCTGTACGGCCTCTTGCCCATCGTGCGGAACACGCACGCCGGGCTGACGGGGATCCCGCTCGAGCTGCGCGAGTCGGCGGCGGCGCTCGGGCTCCCTCCGGGCGCGCGCCTCCGCCTGGTCGAGCTGCCGCTCGCCACCCCCGCGATCCTGGCGGGCGTGAAGACGTCGGCGGTGATCGCCGTGGGCACCGCCACGCTCGGCGCGCTCGTCGGGGCCGGCGGCTACGGACAGCCGATCCTCACCGGCGTGCGGCTCGCCTCGGTGCCCCTCATCCTGGAGGGCGCCATCCCCGCCGCCCTGCTCGCGCTCGCCGCGCAGGCGCTGTTCGATCTCGCGGAGCGCTGGCTCGTGCCTCGCGGCCTGCGCCGGGCGCGCGCCGCGGGCGCCATCCGCTGAGCCCGCTCGAGGGGCCGGTGGGCCGCCCCTCCCGGAGCGCGCGAGCGTGCGACCGCCCGGGCGGGGAGGAGCAGTACCCTCTCGCGGAGCAGGGGAGCGCCGGTTATATCGCCGGCGGCGCTCACCTCGAGGAACCTCCGCGAATGCCCTACGTCGACCCGAGCCAGCTTCCCGACCTGCCGCTCCCCTTCATGAACCGCGACCACGCCGAGGAGTTCCGGCTCCTCGAGGACCTCGGCCTGGCGCTCGCGGCGCACGGGGACGGGAAGGGTGCGGTCGAGAGCATCCTCGAGCGGCTCGCGGTCCTCGCGGTGCACACGCGGGAGCACTTCCTCCACGAGGAGGCCGTGATGCGGGAGACCGGCTTCCCCGCGTACCTGCCGCACAAGAGCGAGCACGACCGCGTGCTCGCGGAGATGGACGCCGAGGCGTCCGCGTACCGCCGGAGCGGCGACACGGCGCGGCTGCGCCGGTACCTGCTCGAGGTGGTCCCGCGCTGGTTCGTCTCGCACACCGGCTCGATGGACGTGGTGACCGCCGGCTACGTGGCGGCGCGGGCCCGGTCCCTCTGATACGAGGCCCGCCGGCGACGCGTCATCGTGACGCGCCGGCACGATTTCTGGACCCGAGCCGTCCGCTTGCGCGGCGCGCGTGCGGGCTCGCCGCCGTCGACACGCGCGGCCGACCTGTGGTTCTCTTTTGCGCCCAGGCACTTACGCCGCAGCCCAAGGAGAAGGAAAGGCGATGGCGACCCCAGCTTTCCAATACCAGGATCCGTTCCCGCTCTCGAAGGACGAGACGAAGTACCGCCTCCTCACGCGCGACGGCGTGTCGGTGGCGAGCTTCGACGGCAAGGAGGTCCTCAAGGTCGAGCCGTCCACGCTCGAGCGGCTCGCCCGCGAGGCGATCCGCGAGGTCTCGTTCTTCCTGCGGCCCTCGCACAACGAGCAGGTCGCGAAGATCCTCGGGGACCCCGAGGCCTCGCAGAACGACAAGGGCGTGGCCCTCGCGTTCCTCCGCAACGCCGAGATCGCCGCGCGCGGCGAGCTGCCCATCTGCCAGGACACCGGCACCGCGACGATCGTCGCGAAGAAGGGCCAGCAGGTCTGGACCGGCGCGAAGGACGAGGAGTGGCTCTCGAAGGGCGTCTACGCCACGTACACCACCGAGAACCTGCGCTACTCCCAGACGTCCGCGCTCGACATGTACAAGGAGGTCAACACGGGCACGAACCTGCCCGCGCAGATCGACCTCTACGCGACCGACGGCGCCGAGTACAAGTTCCTCTTCGTCACCAAGGGCGGCGGCTCGGCCAACAAGACCCAGCTCTGGCAGGAGACGAAGGCGCTCCTCACGCCCGAGAAGCTCGAGAAGTTCCTCGTCGACAAGATGCGCCACCTCGGCACGGCGGCCTGCCCGCCGTACCACATCGCGGTGGTCGTCGGCGGCACCTCCGCCGATCAGTGCCTCAAGACGGTGAAGCTCGCGTCGACGCGCTACTACGACGGGCTGCCGACGAAGGGCAACGAGCACGGCGTGGCGTTCCGCGACACCGAGCTCGAGGCGAAGCTGCTCGAGGCGGCGAACGGGCTCGGCATCGGCGCGCAGTTCGGCGGCAAGTACTTCGCCCACGACGTCCGCGTCGTGCGCCTGCCGCGCCACGGCGCGTCCTGCCCGGTGGCGATGGCCGTCTCCTGCTCCGCCGACCGGAACGTGAAGGCCAAGATCAACAAGGAGGGCGTCTGGATCGAGGAGCTCGATCACGCCCCGGAGCGGCTGATCCCGCTCGAGTACAAGAAGGGCAAGCACGAGCACGGCGTGAAGGTCGACCTGAACCGCCCGATGAAGGAGATCCTGGGCGAGCTGACGAAGCACCCGGTCTCGACGCCGCTCCTCCTCACCGGCACGCTCGTCGTCGCGCGCGACATCGCGCACGCGAAGTTCAAGGAGCTCATCGATCAGGGCAAGGGCGTGCCCGAGTACCTGAAGAACCACCCCGTCTACTACGCCGGCCCGGCGAAGACCCCGCCGGGCAAGCCGTCCGGCTCGTTCGGCCCGACGACGGCGGGGCGCATGGACTCGTACGTCGACCTGCTGCAGTCGCACGGCGCGTCGATGGTGATGATCGCGAAGGGCAACCGCAGCCAGCAGGTCACCGACGCCTGCAAGAAGCACGGCGGGTTCTACCTCGGCTCCATCGGCGGCCCCGCCGCGGTGCTCGCCGAGGAGAACATCAAGAAGGTCGAGTGCATCGACTTCCCCGAGCTGGGCATGGAGGCGGTCTGGAAGATCCAGGTCGAGAACTTCCCGGCCTTCATCCTCGTGGACGACAAGGGGAACGACTTCTTCAAGAAGCTCGGCTGCTGACCTGCTGATCCCGCGGCGGGCGGGCCGGAGCGCTCCGGCCCGCGCCGCCTGCCGGGCTGCCCGCTCCAGGCGCGCGCTCCACCCGGGCGCGTGACAGCCGCGGCCCGGCTCCGTCATCAACATGCGCGGACCCTCTTGCGGGAGCGCGCATGAAGACCCGTCGCCTCGGCAGCTCGGACCTCGACGTCACGGTGCTCGGCTTCGGGGCCTGGGCGGTGGGCGGCGGCCAGTGGGAGTTCGCCTGGGGGCCCCAGGACGACGCCGCCTCCATCGCCGCCATCCGCCGCGCGCTCGACCGCGGCGTGAACTGGATCGACACCGCGGCGGTGTACGGCCTCGGCCACTCCGAGGAGGTCGTCGCGCGCGCGCTCGAGGGCGTGGCGCGCCGGCCGTACGTCTTCACGAAGTGCTCGATGGTATGGGACGAGCGCGGGAAGATCGGCCGCTCGCTGCGCGCCGACTCCGTCCGGCGCGAGTGCGAGGCGAGCCTGCGGCGCCTCCGCGTGGACGCGATCGACCTCTACCAGATCCACTGGCCGGTCCAGGATCCGGCGGAGATGGACGAGGGCTGGTCCACCCTCGCGGCGCTGAAGCAGGAGGGGAAGGTCCGCTTCGTCGGCGTCTCGAACTACGACTGCGAGCAGCTCCGCCGCGCCTGCGACGTTGCGCCGGTCACGTCGGTCCAGCCGCGCTACTCGCTCCTCCACCGCGACGTCGAGCAGGATCTCCTGCCCTATTGCCGCGAGGACGGCATCGGCGTCATCGCCTACTCGCCGATGGGCGCGGGCCTCCTCACCGGGAAGATGACGCGCGCCCGCGTCGAGGCGTTCCCGGAGGACGACTGGCGCCGGCGCAACCCCGACTTCCAGGAACCGCGGCTCTCGCGCAACCTCGCGCTGCAGGGCCTGCTCGGCCGGATCGGCGCGAGACACGGCACCACCGCCGCGGCCGCGGCGGTCGCGTGGACGCTGCTGCACCCCGCCGTCACCGGCGCGATCGTCGGCGCCCGCAGCGCGGAGCAGGTGGACGGCTTCGTCGCGGCCGCGGACCTCGCGCTCACGAACGAGGACGTGGGCGAGATCGAGCGCTTCCTGCTCGAGAACCCGTAGCGCCGCCCACCCCGGCCCGCAGGACGGTGGCCGTCAAGGCGACCTCGACCTCGTCCTCGCGGAAAACACGATTCGTGAATCCCGCCTCCAGGCGCCCTCGGAGACTGCTCGACCCCGGGAGCGCGCTGGCGCGCACACCCGGGCACCGCGAGGCGTGTTGATCCACAGCAAGCAAGAGTGAGGGGCATGCGCGAGGCGCGCGCGCATACCGTCGTGCGCGCCGTGAAGCGCAATGCCGGAGGGGGAAGCCCCCATCCGTCCGGCACGTCGCTTGATCGCAGTCACCTGAGATCTTGCGACAGCACCTAAGTTCCGGATCCTACGAGTAGGGGAGGGTTCCGTCATGCAGTCCGGACTGGGTTCGTTGGCGCCGCCGCGCCTACCTGCGCTGCTGCTGTGCGTCGCCGCGATCTCGGCCGGTCCGCTCGCCTGCGGTAACGAGCGGAACGTCCACGGTGATCCCGACCCCGCGACCTGCTCGCGCTGCCACGGCAGCGCCGACAACGCGGCGCCTCCGCTGTCGGTCACGGGCGGTCGCGACGCCAGCGACCCCGTCGTGGGCGCGCACCAGGTCCACGTGCGCGGCGGCCCGCTGCACGCTCCGATCGCGTGCTCCGCGTGCCACGTCGTCCCGCAGACGGTCGACGCGCCCGGCCACATCGACAACGGCCGGGAGAAGGTGACCTTCGGCGCGGTCGCGGTCATGGGCGGCGCGTCACCCCGCTGGACCCGCGAGACCGCGACCTGCAGCGGCACCTACTGCCACGGCGGGACGATGGGCGGCGGCGCTCACGTGGCGCCCGTCTGGAACCGCGGCGCCTCCGAGGCTGCCTGCGGGGCGTGCCACGGGCTCCCTCCGCCGCCACCCCACGTGCAGAACCCCGACTGCGGGCGCTGCCACCTCGGCTACACCGCCTCGTCCGTGGTCGCCGCCACGCACGTGGACGGCAAGGTCGACGTGAAGGCGCTCGAGTGCAACACGTGCCACGGCTCGGCGACCAGCGCGGCTCCCCCCATCGGGACCGCCGGCGAGACCGCCACGACGAGCCTCGCGGTCGGCGCGCACCAGGCGCACCTGCGGGACGGCGCGGTCCGCGCGCGCCTCGGCTGCACGGACTGCCACGTCGTTCCCACCGCGGCGCTCCACGCCAACGGCGTCGCAGAGCTGACCTGGGGCGCGCTCGCGACCGCGGACGGCGCGAGCCCGTCGTTCAGCCCCGCGACCGCGACGTGCGCCGCGACCTACTGCCACGGCGCGACGCTGTCCTTCGGCGGCGGCCAGCTCACCGCGCCCGTGTGGACCCGGGTCGGCGAGGGGCAGGCCTCGTGTGGCGCGTGCCACGCCGCGCCTCCGCCGCTGCCGCACCCGCAGCGGACCGACTGCGGCCGCTGCCACCCCGGCACGTTGACCGCCGACGGCTCGGCCATCGACGTCGCCGGCGGCAAGCACATCGACGGGCACCTCGACCTCGCGCCGCTCACCTGCACGATGTGCCACGGCACGGACGGCGTGAACGCCGCGCCTCCCGCGGGCACGCACGGGGAGACCGCCACCTCCGAGCTCGCCGTCGGCGCGCACCAGAAGCACGTGCGCGACGGAAGCATTCGCAAGGCCGTGGGCTGCGCCGAGTGCCACGTCGAGCCGACCGTGCCGCTGCACTCGAACGGCGCCGTGGACCTCGCCTGGGGCGCGCTCGCCGCGAAGGGAACCGCCCCGGAGTGGACCCGCGCCAGCGGGACCTGCAGCTCGACCTACTGCCACGGCGCGACGCTCGCGCTCGGGGGCGGCACGGCGAAGGCGCCGGTCTGGACGGCCGTGTCCGACGGCCCGACCGCGTGCAACGCCTGCCACGGCGCGCCGCCTCCGTTGCCGCACCCGCAGGCCACCGACTGCGCGCGCTGCCATCCGGGGACCGTGCTCGCGACGGGCGGCATCGACGTCGCCGGCGGCCAGCACATCGACGGCATCGTGCAGGTGGAGGGCCGCGGAAGCTGCACGGCGTGCCACGGCAGGCAGGGCGTCAACCCGGCGCCGCCGTTCGGCACGCGCGGCGAGACGCTGACGACGCAGCGGCCGGTCGGCGCGCACCAGAAGCACGTGGTGGACGGCGCGATCCGCAAGGCGTTCGCGTGCAGCGACTGCCACGCGCTCGTGACGGATCTCGGAACCGAGCACGCGAACGGCACCGTCTCGATGCCGTTCACGGGCCTGGCCTCGCGAGGCACGACGCCGGCCTGGAACGGCGCGACCTGCAGCTCGACCTATTGCCACGGCGCGACGCTCGGGGCGGGCGGGAATGCCACGGTGCCGACGTGGACCGTCGTGTCCACGAGCCCGACCCCCTGCGGCTCGTGCCACGGCGCGCCGCCGAGCGGCAGTCACCCGCAGAGCGCGGACTGCGCGGCGTGTCATCCGGACACGGTGAACCCGGACGGCACCATCAAGGTGGCCGGCGGGCGGCACATCGACGGCGCGGTCCAGGTTTCGGGCGGGTGCAGCCTGTGCCACGGTTCGGATGCGAACCCGGCGCCGCCGGTGGGCACGAAGGGCGAGACGGCCACCACCTCGCGCGCCGTCGGCGCGCACCAGGCGCACGTGCGCGAGGGCGCGCTCTTCCAGGCGATGACCTGCGACGCGTGCCACCAGTTCTCCGACGCGACGCACCGGAACGGCACGGCCGACCTCACCTGGGGAACGCTGGCCTCGAAGAACGGTGCGGTCCCGCGCTTCGACGCGACGACCCTCACGTGCACGAACTACTGCCACGGCCAGACGCTCGCCGCGGGCGGCAAGAACACCGTCCCGACCTGGACGAAGGTAGACGGGACGCAGGCGGCGTGCGGCACCTGCCACGGGGCGCCGCCGAGCGGCAATCACCCGCAGAGCGCGGACTGCGCGGCGTGTCATCCGGACACGGTGAACCCGGACGGCACGATCAACGTGGCCGGCGGGCGGCACATCGACGGCGCGATCCAGGTTTCGGGCGGGTGCAGCCTGTGCCACGGCTCGGACGCGAACCCGGCGCCGCCGGTGGGCACGAAGGGCGAGACGGCCACCACGGCACGGGCCGTGGGCGCGCACCAGGCGCACGTGCGTGAGGGCGCGCTCTTCCAGGCGATGACCTGCGACGCCTGCCACCAGTTCTCCGACGCGACGCACCGGAACGGCACGGCCGACCTGACCTGGGGGACGCTGGCCTCGAAGAACGGTGCGGTCCCGCGCTTCGACGCGACGACCCTCACGTGCACGAACTACTGCCACGGCCAGACGCTCGCCGCAGACGGCAAGAACACGACCCCGACCTGGACGAAGGTGGACGGGACGCAGGCTGCCTGCGGCACCTGCCACGGCGCTCCGCCTGCCGGCAATCACCCGCAGAGCGCGGACTGCGCGGCCTGCCACCCGGACACGGTGAACCCGGACGGCACGATCAAGGTGGCCGGCGGGCGGCACATCGACGGCGCGGTGCAGGTGTCGGGCGGGTGCAGCCTGTGCCACGGCTCGGACGCGAACCCGGCGCCGCCGGTGGGCACGAAGGGCGAGACGGCCACCACGTCGCGCGCCGTCGGCGCGCACCAGGCGCACGTGCGCGAGGGCGCGCTCTTCCAGGCGATGACCTGCGACGCGTGCCACCAGTTCTCCGACGCGACGCACCGGAACGGCACGGCCGACCTCACCTGGGGGACGCTGGCCTCGAAGAACGGCGCGGTCCCGCGCTTCGACGCGACGACGCTCACGTGCACGAACTACTGCCACGGCCAGACGCTCGCCGCAGACGGCAAGAACACGACCCCGACCTGGACGAAGGTGGACGGGACGCAGGCCGCGTGCGGCACCTGCCACGGGAGCCCGCCGACCACGAACCACCCCGACAACCCGCTCTGCAACTCCTGCCACCCGCTCACCGTCGCGATCGACGGCACGATCGACGTGGCCGGCGGCCGCCACATCGACGGAAACGTCGACGTGGCCGGCATGACGTGCAGCTCCTGCCACGGCTCGACGGACAACCCCGCGCCGCCGATCGGCACCCACCTCGAGACGGCGACCACCGCCCGCGCGGTCGGCGCGCACCAGGCGCACGTGCGGGACGGCACGCTGCGCAAGGCGCTGAGGTGCAGCGACTGCCACGTCGTGCCCACCGAGACGATCCACTCGAACGGCACGGTCGACCTCGCGTGGGGCCCGCTCGCCACGGCGGGCGAGGCGATCGCGGGCTTCGACCCGAGCGCCCTCACGTGCACGAACTACTGCCACGGCCAGACGCTCGCCGCGGGCGGCAAGAACACGACCCCGATCTGGACGAGGGTCGACGGCACGCAGGCTGCCTGCGGCACCTGCCACGGTGCGCCGCCGCCCGCGCCGCACCCGACCTCCTCCCCCACCGGATGCGCAGGCTGTCACCCCGACACCGTGAAGCCCGACGGCTCGATCGACGTCGAGGGCGGACATCACATCGACGGCAAGCTCGACGCGACGGGCAAGTGCGGCGCCTGCCACGGGGTCCCGCCCGCCAACGGCGCCCACCTCGCCCACGCGGCGTTCCCGACGCCGGACGTGCCCCAGTACGGCGATCTCCGCATCCTGGAGGCCTACGCGCCGGGCGGCGCCTCGAGCTACCAGTTCGGCTGCGGCAACTGCCACCCGCTCGACGCGGCGAAGCACATGGACCTGAAGGTCGAGGTGGAGCTCACGCCGGCGGGCGCGGCGACGGGCTCCCTGCGCGCGCGGAACGCGCCGGACGCCGTGTACGACGCGGCCACCGGCCGGTGCAGCGGCGTCTACTGCCACTCGTCGGGCCAGGCGCTCCCCGCGTACGCGACGGCGCCGGCCTGGACCTCCGGCGCGGCGCTCGGATGCGACGGCTGCCACGGTAACCCGCCGAGCTACGCCTCCGGCGGCGCCGGCGCCCTCGACGCGAACGCCCACATCGGCCTCACCGAGCAGGGGCGCGAGTTCGGCCACTACGTCGGTCTCGGCGGCCCGGCGCACGCGAGCAAGCACGGCAGCGCCGTGGCCGGCGAGGCGGCGGCGCCCGTCACCTGCCAGACCTGCCACTACGCGACGACCGATCCCACGGCGACGGGGCCCTCTCGCTTCTACTGGCTCGACACGACCGGGAGCTACGTGCTCCCGGGCGGCGATCCCGCCCGGCTCGCGGATCCGCGCTGGAAGGCGACGCAGTGCGGGACCTGCCACGTCGCCGGGGGCGCCCCGGTCGCGCGGGGCAAGGTGCTGCCGCTCACGCACGTGAACGGCCGGCGCGACGTCGTGTTCGACCCGCGCACCGCGCTCCCGCCGCTCGCCGGCCTGCCGGCGGCGCCGAACACGCCGACGCGCCCGTACTGGGTCTCGCCCTCGCGGTTCTGCGAGGCCGTCCCGGCCGGCGCGGTCCTCGACGGCACGACGCTCTCCATCGAGCTGTCGGGCGCCGCGTACGACCCGGCGACGAAGCGCTGCTCCGGGGTGGCCTGCCACCTCGGCGACGCGCCGGTGTGGGGCCGGCAGTACCTCGTGAGCCCCGCGTCGGGGACCGCGAGCTGCTGCCGCTGCCACTCGACGCGCTGCGGCCCGTGACGTCGGGCGTTCCGCCGCGCCGGAGCGCCCGGCGCGGCGGGGACGCGCCTGCCCCAGCGGCGCCGTTGCGCGCCTCGGGGCGGGCTTCCGTCGACCCCGACCTCGACCTCGACCCGGTCGGCTCTGCGGCCTCAACGCCCGCCAGTGCCCGCGCCCTTCGTGCGCTCGATGGCCATGTCGACTTCCGCGAGGATCCGCCGAGCGTGGGACAGAAGGACCTCTCCGGCGGGAAGGAGCTTCATCCCGCGCGGCGTCCGCTCGAAGAGGCGTGTTCCGAGCTCATCCTCGAGCGCGAGGATGTGTCGCGAAAGGGGGGGCTGCGTGAGGTGAAGCTTCCGGGCAGCGCGACCGACGTGGCCCTCTTCCGCGACCGCGACGAAGGACTGGATGTACGTGAGGCTCACGAGCGGAACGGTACCTGAAGGTCGGCCTGCGTGTCAGGTCGCCGAGGCCACGGGCCGGTCCTCGAGAGGAGCTCGTGTCCATAAGCGGATTTTCGAGCCCGCTGCAGCGGACCCGATACCGAGACAGCATTGGATCGCCGCTGCAGCTTGCTGGCAGCCTTGCCAGCATGGGAATCCCGCTTCTGGGCGAACGAGAAGTCGAACGGATGAGGCGCGCCGGGAACGCCGCTGCGGCGACGCTGGCGCACGTGGGCGAGCGACTCGCCGCGGGAGTTGCCACCGCGGACATCGACGTCTGGGTGCGCGAGGACACGGCACGTCGGGGAGGCAAGCCGAGCCAGCTCGGCTTCCACGGCTTCCCCGCGGCGGTCTGCACGAGCCGGAACGAGGTCGTCTGTCACGGCATCCCGCGCACCGACGAGCGGCTGCATCCTGGCGACATCGTGAACGTGGACGTGACCACGCTCCTGGATGGCTTTCACGGGGACACCTCGGCGACGTTCTGCATCGGCGAGGTCTCCGCAGAGGCGCGGCACATCGTCGAGGTCGCCCGCCGCTGCCGGGATGCGGGAGTGGCGGTCGTGCGGCATGGCGTCCGGCTCGGGGACGTCGGCGCCGCCATCGAAGAGCTCGCGCGAGCAGAAGGCTGCAGCGTGGTGCGCGAATACGGCGGTCACGGCATCGGCAAGATGATGCACGGTCCGCCGCTCGTGATGCACGTCGGCGCGAGGGGACAGGGCGTGAAGCTGAAGGCAGGGATGGCCATCACCATCGAGCCGATGGTGAACCTCGGCCGAGCAGAGGTGAAGCTGCTGGCCGACGGATGGACCGCCGTCACCGCGGATGGAAGTCTCTCGGCGCAGTTCGAGCACACGATCGTCGTGACTCGCGACGGCTGCGAGGTGATGACCGGATGAGCGCCGCGAGCTCCTGCGGCCGGGCGCGAATCGAATTGCCGGTGGACGGTTTCTCGGCGTCCTCACGCGCGCGGCGGCACGACCGCGACCGGCACCGCCGCCGTCGCGGCGAGCTCGCGGGCCAGGCTCGGGGTCGCGAGCCGGTCGAGCGCGACGCGGCGTGACGCGCCGACGACGAGCAGTGGCGCCTCCCGCGCCTCGACGATCGCGTCGGCGCGATCGAGCACGTCGCCCTGCTCGACCACGGCCTCGTCCACGTGGAGCTGCAGGCGCTCGATCCACGCCGCGCACGCGACCTCGGCGGCGCGCTTCTGCTCGCGCGCGATCTCGTCGACCGACGCGCCCGCGAGGAACGGCAGCTCGAGGTACGGCACCACGTGGAGCAGGACGAGGCGGCGCCCGGTCTGCGCGGCGAACCGCCCGGCGAACCGGCAGGCCTCGGTGGACGACTCGTCGAGGCGCGTCAGCGCGACGATGGGGCCGCCCCCGATGTCGGCGGTCTCGAGGTCCGGCGGGACGACGACGACGGGGGCGGGGAGCCGCCGCAGGAGGCGACGCGCCACCCGACCGAGCCGCACGAGCGCGGCCTCCGAACGGCCGGCGATGCGGCCGACGAGCAGGGCGTCGGCGTCGTGGCGCGCGAGCGCCTCGATGAGCCCGTCGTCGGCGCCCATCCCCTCCAGGATCTCGAGCTCCTGGACGCGCTCGCCGGCCCCCTCGCGCTCGAGCGTGCGCCGGCCCGACTCCCGCGCCGCCGCGATCAGCTCGTCGAGGTGGTGGTACTTGAGCGCCGCGCGGAGGTGCTCCGGCTCGAGCACGTGGACCGCGATGAACCGCTCGTCGCTCTTCGGGACCGTCTTCGTGAGCCAGGTCGCGAAGTGCAGCGCGCCGTGGCTCCGCGGACGAAGGTCCAGGCCGATGATCCACCTCATGGCGCCCCCCCGGCGCACGCGCCGGCTCCTCCGCCGGTCCCGAGCGGCGCCCCCATTGTCGCGGACCGGCCCGATCGCGTCGATGCCCAGACCGGAGCGTGCGATCCGGGGCCGTGCGAAGCTCCGGGAGCGGGCGGTCGCCCGCGCGTGGCCCTCGCGGGAGCGCTACAGCCCGGAGAGCCGCTCCGCGCCCGCGTACACGTTCATGCGTCCGGGGCGGACGAAGCCGGCGAGCGTGAGCCCGGCCGCCCGGGCGAGCTCGATCGCGAGCGACGTCGGCGCCGACACGGTGGCGACGATGGGGACCCGCGCGCGCGCCGCCTTCTGCACGATCTCCATGCCCGCCCGGCTGCTCACGGTGAGGAGCGCGGGCGCGGCGATCTGCGCGCCCGCGGCCGCCTCGGCGCGGGCGAGCAGGAGCGCGCCGATCACCTTGTCGACGGCGTTGTGACGGCCGACGTCCTCGTTCGCGGCGACGAGCGCGCCGTCGCGCGTCCAGAGCGCGGCGACGTGGGTTCCGCCGGTCTCCTCGAACACCGGCTGGTGCTCGCGGAGCGCCGCGATCTTCTCCCCGACGAGGGCCACCGGGACGGGCGCGATGGGGTCCGGCGGCACGAGCCCCGCCACGAGATCCTCGACGGCGCGCCTCCCGCAGACGCCGCAGGCGGAGCTCGAGGCGAAGCTGCGCCGGGTCCCGTCGAGCCGCTCCCAGTCGATGCGGGCGCCCGACGCCGGGGCGAGCTCGATCGCGCTGCCGTACGCCTCGTCCCCGGGCCGGCCGCAGTGGTAGACGGCGCTGAAGTCGCTCGCGGAGGCGATGATCCCCTCCGCGAACAGGAAGCCGAGCGCGAGGCGGTGGTCGTCGCCCGGGGTGCGCATCAGCACCCCGACCGTCTCCCCGGCGATGCGCACCTCGAGCGGCTCCTCGAGCGCGACGAGATCCGACGCGGCGCCGTCTCCCGGCCGGACGAGCGAGGTGCCCGCGATGCGCCCCTCGACGCGCGCCGCTCGAGCCGGGCCCGGCGCCCTGTCCTTCAGCGGACGAGGCACGGCCGGCACTCCGGGCCCGCGCCGCTCTCGCCGCTCCCCGGGCCGTCCGCGGCGCGCCTCACCGCGGTCTGATCGGTCACGACCTCGAGCGCGCCCACCACGCGCCCCGCGCCGTCCCGGAGCGGGACCGCGGAGTAGAGGATCTCGAGGTCGAGGCCCTCGGGGTGCGCGTCCGTCTCGCTGCTCACCTCGCGGTCCTCCGCCATCGCGCGGGCGCAGGCGCAGCGCGCCGTGCGGCAGTCGCCCTTGCGGTAGCTGTCGTAGCACTTCGTCCCGATGAGCTCCTGCTGCGTGCGCCCGAGGAGGCTCGCGCCGGTCTGGTTCATGTACCGGATGTCGAACTCGGGACCCACGATCATGGCCGGCGCGGGCATGGCGTCGAGGTGCCCGACGAGGGTGGTGAGCGTGGCGTTCACGCCCTCGACGACCCTGCGGTAGTCGCCGTGGTGGCGCGCCGGATCGGCGCGCGCGTCGAGCCGGCCCTCCACGGCGGCGTCGGCCAGCCGCCGCATCTCCTCGACGAGCCGGCGCAGCTCGGACTGCGCCGACTGGAAGCTCCGGGTGAGCTCGTCGCGCTCGGAGCGCGGCACGAGCGGGGTCGAGAGGTCGCCCTTCGCGAGCGCGTCCGCGCCGCGGGCGACCTCCTGCAGGTAGCGGATCGTCCCGCGGAACGCCTCGGCGAGCCGCCCGACCTCGTCGCCCGAGCGGTAGGTGACCGCCTGCTGGACGTCGCCCTCCGCGATGCGCTCGGCCGCGACCGCCATGGCCTCGAGCGGAGCGGCGAGCCGCCCCGCCGACTTGCGCGCCGCCCAGACGGTCGCGAGGAGCAGCAGCAGCGCGACGCCGCCGACCGTGACGACCGAGGTCTCGAGCGAGGAGCGGACCTGGAGCAGCGGCGCGATGGCCTCGTCCCGGTCCATCTCCGCGACGATCACCCAGTCCCACGGCTCGAAGTAGGCGACCGCCGCGACCCGCTCGCGGGCCCCCGCGCCCTCCGGCCGGGAGAACGACACGCGCACCGTCTCGCCGTTCGCGGCCATGGCGGCGCGCACGAGCCGCTGGACGTACGGCTCTCCGCCCGCGTCCCGCGCGTCCCAGGCGTCCTCGCCGTCGGCGTGCCCGGGCGGCGGGATGAGGTAGCGGCCGCGCTGGTTCCCGCTCGCGCCGAGCGCGTAGATCGCGCCCGTCTCGCCGATGCGGGAGGCGGCGACGCCGGCGCGGATGCCCTCGAGGGAGTCCTGGCGGAGGCCGATGAACAGCATCCCCGCGACGCGGCCGCTCGCGTCGCGGATCGGCTCGTAGCCCGAGAGGTACCAGCGATCGAGCACCCGCGCGCGTCCCCGGTACGTGTCGCCGCGGAGCACCGTCGAGACGACGGGGTTCGCCTTGCCGTCGGGATCGACGGCGGGGATGTAGGTGCCGATCGCGCGGTGGCCGCTCCCGTCCGGCACCGTGGTCGCGACGCGGAGCATGTCGCCCCGCTCGTTCATCCGCTGGAACAGCGTGGCCTCGGCGCCGACGAGCTCGCGCACGCGGTCCACGAGCAGGCTCGGGTGGGCGGGCTCGGCGTTCTGCCCCGCCCAGACGCCGCCGAGCAGGAGCTTCGGCAGCACCGCCTCCTCGACGCTGCGGTCGAGCTGGTTGACCGCGGTCCAGCGCACCGTCTCGGAGGAGAAGGAGAGGGGGCCGAGGCGCTCCATCTGATCGCGGGCGACGCGCAGGCTGCGGGGCACCTGCAGCCAGAGCTCGCGATGGGCGGACTCGCACAGCGTGCGCAGGTCGCGGGCGGCGCGCGTGAGGCCCTCCTCGGCGAGGCGGCCCATGCTCAGCTCGACGTCTCCGGCGATGCGGCTGCGCTGCGCGGCGAACACGACGAGGAACGCGGCGACGAGCAGCGCGGTGGGGAGCAGGGCGACGACCAGGATCTTGCGGCGCAGGTCGAGGCCCGTCGTTCGCTTGTGCAACACGTCTCCTCCGGTGAGGGCTCGGAGAGCCCGCGCCTGCGAGAATCGCGCCGCCACGGCGGCGGTCCGGGCAGGCGTAAGGCTGCACTTTCGTGAGCCGCGCGTCCGCGAAACCTGTAAGTAAGGGGGGATATACCGCGAAGCGCGCCATCTCGCGAGGCGCGCCGCCGTCGGTGCGCCCTGATGCTCGTGCTCCCGGATGAAACAGACCGCTCGTCACTCCGGCGGCGCCTCGACCGTGCGTGGGAGCGCTTCCTGCGAGACGGGGGGCTGGAGGGGGTCCGGCCCGAGATCGCACGCTCGTGGACGCGCTCCCGCGATCTCTACGCCGTGCACCCGGCGTTGCGGCGCGCGCCGCTCGACGCGAGCGGCGAGGTCCTGCGTCGCCGCGGCGAGGACGAGACCTTCGAGCTCGCGCGCCCGGTGCTCGCCCGGTTCGCGGCGCAGCTCGGGGAGGCGGGCCACGCCCTCGTGCTCCTCGACGCGGAGGGCGCGGTCCTGTCCGTGGGCGGAGATCCGCAGACCGTCGCGCGCCTCGCCGAGCTGAACCTCTGCCCGGGCGCGAGCTGGCGCGAGGAGGCGGCCGGCACGAACGCGGCCGGCACCGCGCTCGCCGAGCGGCGCGCCGTGGAGGTCTTCGCGTCCGAGCACTTCGTGGAGGCGTGGCACCCCTGGGCGAGCGCCGCGGCGCCGATCCTCGCGCCCGGCTCCGCCGAGATCGCGGCGATCGTGCAGGTGACGGGGCCGTGGGACGCCCGGGAGCGGCACGGGCTCGTCGTCGCCTCGGCGGTCGCGGCGGCCATCGAGGAGCGGCTCCGCGCGCGCCAGGAGGTGCGCGAGGAGCTCGTGCGCCACGCGCTGCGCGCGGCCCGGAGCACGGGCGAGGCGGTGGTCGCGGTCGACGCGCGCGGGCGCGTGATCGCGGAGAACGACGCCGCGCGCCGGCGGTTCCCGCTCGACGACGGCGAGCTCCCGCGCGCGGTGCGGGAGCGGCTCCTCGCGGCGCTGCGCGCGGGCGAGGCCTCCCGGGACGAGGAGCTCACGCTGGAGTGGCCGGGCGCGGGGGACGAGCGCCGGCGCGCCGTCGGCTCCGTGGTGGCGCACGAGCGGCGCGCGGTGGGCGCGATCCTGCGCCTCCCCGCGCCGGCGGCGCCGCGCGCGGCGCGAGGGGCGGCCCGCCAGCGGCTCACCACGCGCTACGGGCTCGAGGCGATCCTCGGCGAGTCGCTGCGGCTGCGCGCGGCGCTCCAGCTCGCCGAGGTCGCGGCGCGGAACGATCTCCCCGTGGTGCTGCACGGCGAGTCCGGGACGGGGAAGGAGCTCTTCGCGCACGGCATCCACGCCGGCGGCGCCCGCGCCGGCGCGCCGTTCGTGGTGCTGAACTGCGGCGCCATCCCCGCCGCGCTCGTCGAGGCGGAGCTCTTCGGCTACGAGCCCGGGACGTTCACCGGCGCCCAGCGGGAGGGCAAGGCGGGGAAGTTCGAGGAGGCGGACGGCGGGACGCTCTTCCTCGACGAGGTCAGCGAGCTCCCGCTCCAGGCGCAGACGGCGCTCCTGCGCGTCGTCCAGGAGTCCGAGGTGGTCCGGCTGGGCGGGAGCGCTCCCCGCCGCGTGGACGTGCGGGTGGTGGCCGCGACCAACCGGCGCCTGTACGACCAGGTGGAGGCCGGCCGGTTCCGCCAGGACCTCTACTTCCGCCTCAACGTGCTCCACGTGGACATCCCGCCCCTGCGCGAGCGGAGCGAGGACGTGCCGCTCCTCGCCCGCGCGTTCCTGCGCGAGGCCGAGGAGCGGATGGGCCGCGACGGGCTCGAGCTGTCGGAGGCCTCGAAGGCGCTGCTCCTCGCCCACCCGTGGCCGGGGAACGTCCGGGAGCTCAAGAACGTGATCATGCGCGCGGCCGCGGTCGTCGCGGGAGCTCGCATCGAGCCCGCCGACCTGCGGCTGGCGCCGGTGCGCGGCCTCCCGGCGCCGGTCCGCGCCGAGCTGGCGCCTGCGCCCGTCGTGGAGCGCCCGCCCGCGCCGCCGGCCCGCGAGGGCGAGGGACCGGAGCGCGACGAGCTCGTCGCCGCGCTCGACGCGTGCGGCTGGAACATCGCGCGCACCGCGACGTCGCTCGGCGTCTCGCGGATGACGCTCTACCGGCGCCTGCGGAAGTTCGGCATCACGCGCTAAACGACGTTCTAACGGGGGCTGCGCCCCCGCCCCCCCCCGGGGCGCGCGGCGGGGGGCCCCCCCCCCCCCCCCCGGGCCCGCGGGCGCGCCCGGCGCGGGCGG
>NZ_JALCYX010000040.1:0-22094 GCF_022690695.1 Anaeromyxobacter sp. SG17 | reverse complement strand
CCGCGCAAACCGACGTTCTAACGGGGGCTGCGCCCCCGCCCCGCCGAGCGAAGCTCGTCGGGGCCCCACCCCTGCTCGCCGGGTCCCGGGCGCCGCCGCGCGCGGCTTCGCCGCTTCCGCGGCGTCGCCCCGGCGGGCTCGCGTCGCTCGCCCAAATCGTGAGCCGCCGTCTAGGTCCCGCGCCTCGGTGACGATGTCACGCACCGTCCGCGTGACATGTCACACGCGCACCCGTGACACCTGTGACGGTCCGGCCGCCTGAGGCGGCCGCCGGCCCCGCAAACTCCGTCGCGCGCCGGTTCTCCGGAACGCGGCGGCGCAACCGTTTCGCCTCCGCCCGCTGGCAGGTGTCTTGCTCTGGGGCGTCCCGACGCACGAAGGCCAAAAAAGACCTGAGCAGTCAGGTACATGCGGCGGTCGTCGCGAAGGCTTCGCACTCCAGCAGCAGTCGGCAGCAGTCACCGGAAAGGGAAGCGATGAGCATCAGCAGAAGAAACTGGCTGAAGTTGACGGCTGGCGGCGGCGCCGGCCTCGCGCTGGCCGAGCTCGGGTTCAGCGCGTCGAAGGTCCAGGCGGCGACGGGGCACCTGAAGCTCACGGGCGCGAAGCAGTTCACCACCGCCTGTAACTTCTGCTCCTGCGGCTGCGGGATGGTCTGCAACGTGGTGGACGGCAAGCTCGTCAACCTCGAGGGAGACCCGGACCACGTCATCAACCAGGGCGCGCTCTGCTCGAAGGGCGCCGCGATGCAGGCGACCCACGAGTCCGACCGGCGCGTGAAGACGCCGCTGTACCGGGCGCCGGGCTCTGATCGCTGGCAGGAGCTCTCCTGGGAGGAGGCGCTCGAGAAGCTCGCGCGCAAGGTGAAGGACGTCCGCGACTCGACCTGGATCGCCACCGAGCGGGACGGCGACGTCGAGTACCCGGTCAACCGCACCGACGCGATCGGCTTCCTCGGCGGCGCGCAGAACACGAACGAGGAGTGCTACCTCTGGAACAAGATGGGGAGGCTCTTCGGGACGAACTTCGTCGAGCACCAGGCCCGACTTTGACACAGCCCCACGGTCCCCAGTCTGGGGGCCACGTTCGGCCGTGGCGCGATGACGAACCACTGGGCGGATCTGCAGAACGCCAAGGTGTTCCTCATCGAGGGCAGCAACGCCGCCGAGAACCACGTGATGTCGATGAAGTGGATCCGGAAGGCGCAGGAGAAGGGCGCGAAGATCATCCACGTCGACCCGCGGTTCAACCGCACCTCGTCGATCGCGGACATCTACGCGCGCATCCGCCCGGGCGCTGACATCGCGTTCCTCGGGGCGGTCATCAACCACGTCCTCCAGCAGGGGCTGTACGACGCGGAGTACGTGAAGCTGCACACGAACGCGCTCCTGCTCGCGAAGGACGAGTTCGCCCTCGAGGACGGCGTCTTCACCGGCTACCACGAGGACAAGCACAAGTACGACACGGCCTCGTGGGCGTACGACCTCGACGCGGCGACGCAGAAGCCGAAGAAGGCGGCGAGCCTCGACGACCCGCGCTGCGTCTTCTCGAAGCTGAAGGCGCACTTCGCGCGGTACACGCCCGAGGTGGCCGAGGAGATCTCCGGCGTGCCGGCGGAGCAGGTGAAGCTCATCGCCGAGACGTTCGCGAACAACCGCCCCGGCACGATCCTGTACGCGCTCGGGATGACGCAGCACACGGTGGGCATCCAGAACATCCGCTGCTACGGCATCCTGCAGCTGCTCCTCGGCAACATCGGCAAGGCCGGCGGCGGCGTGAACGCGCTGCGCGGCGAGCCGAACGTCCAGGGCGCCTGCGACATGTCCGTCCTGAACGGCTACATGTTCGGCTACATCAACGCGCCGAACCACAACCACCCGACGCTCGAGGCGTGGACGAAGGACAACGGCACCTTCCGCCGGAAGTTCACCGTCAACGGCCTCAAGGCGTGGTTCGGCGAGAACGCCACCGCCGAGAACGACTTCGGCTGGAGGTGGCTCCCGAAGAAGAACGGCGCGAAGGACTACACCGTCTTCGGGATGATCGACGACGCCTACGCCGGGAAGCTGAAGCTCCTGTGGGCCGTGGGCCAGAACCCGATGGTCACGAACCCGAACCTGAACTACGTGCACGAGGCGCTGTCGAAGCTCGACATGCTCGTGGTGCAGGAGCTCTGGGACACGGAGACGGCGAGCTTCTGGCAGCGGCCGGGCGCCGACCCGAAGGCGATCAAGACCGAGGTGCTGCTCCTCCCCGCCGCCTACTTCATGGAGAAGGAGGGCACGATCAGCGGCTCCGGCCGCCTCGTGCAGTGGCGCTACGCGGCGGTGAAGCCGCCCGGCAAGGCGAAGGCCGACCTCGAGATCATCGACACGGTCTTCCGGAAGGTCCGGGACCTGTACGCGGGCTCGACGGATCCGAAGGACGAGCCGCTCGCGAAGGCCGTCTGGAACTACCCCGCCGAGCACACGGCGGAGGCGGTGCTCCAGGAGATCAGCGGCCGCGTCCTCTCGGAGGTCACGCTCCCCGACGGCAAGGTGCTGAAGCCGGGCGCCTTCGTGGGCGGCATCGGGCAGCTCCAGGCGGACGGCTCGACCTCCTCGGGCGCCTGGATCTACGCGGGCGTCTTCGGCGGCGGGAAGAACCTCTCGAAGCGCCGCGACGCGAAGACCGATCCCTCGGGGCTCGGCATGTTCCCGGGCTTCGCGTGGACGTGGCCGGGCAACATGAAGATCCTCTACAACCGCGCCTCCTGCGACGCGGACGGCAAGCCCTGGCCCGGCACGACTCCGCTCGTCTGGTGGGACGCGACCGAGAAGAAGTGGAAGGGCGTGGACACGCCGGACGTGCCGGACGCCACGAAGGGCCCGGAGACGCCGGAGGGCCAGCGCGCGTTCCGCATGAACGGCGAGGGCATCGGCCGGCTCATGGCGGCGGTCTACAAGGACCCCGACGCGAAGGAGAAGGGGCTGCCGCGCGACGGCTCGTACACGCCGAAGGACGGCCCGTTCCCCGAGTTCTACGAGCCCATCGAGAGCCCGGTCGCGAACGTGCTGCACCCGAAGGCCCAGTACAATCCGTGCGTGAAGTACCCGCGCGTCCCGGGCAAGCAGCCCGTCGGCACGGCGAAGGACTTCCCGTACGTCCTCATGACGTCGTCCATCGCGGAGCACTGGTGCGCCGGGTCCACGACCCGCAACGTGCCGTGGCTCAACGAGCTGCAGCCGGAGTGCGTCGTCGAGCTGCCGACCCAGCTCGCCGAGAAGCTGCGCGTGAAGGGCGGCGACAAGGTGCGGGTCTCGTCGGCGCGCGGTGAGATGGTCGTGAAGGCCGTCGTCACGAAGCGGATGCAGGTCATGAAGATCGCCGGCCAGGACGTGCCGGTGGTGTGGATGCCCTACAACTGGGGGTTCAAGGGGCTCTCGACCGGCCCGTCGACGAACGTGCTGACCATCGACGCCGTCGATCCGGGCGCAGGCACGCAGGAGACGAAGGCCTGCCTCGTCAACGTGGTGCCCGTGGAGGAGGCGGTGGCGCAGCGGTAGCCGGCTGCGACGCGCCGAAAGGACAAGACCATGAGCAACGCCACGTTGATCGATACGACGAAGTGCATCGGGTGCCGCTCGTGCCAGGTCACCTGCAAGCAGTGGAACGACATGCCGGCGGAGCGCACGCAGCTCAACCCCTCCGTCGGCCTGCAGAACCCGCTCACGCTCTCCGCGAAGACCCTGACCGTCGTCACGCCGCACGAGGTCGACGCGCCGAGCGCGCCGGGCGGGCTGCAGTACGTCTTCGCGAAGCGGCAGTGCATGCACTGTGACGAGCCGGCCTGCGCGTCGGCCTGCCCGGTGACCGCCATCCACAAGACCAAGGAAGGGCCGGTCGTCTACGACGAGTCGAAGTGCATCGGCTGCCGCTACTGCATGTGGGCCTGCCCGTGGAGCGTGCCCATGGCGGAGTGGGACTCGCTCGCGCCGAAGATCCACAAGTGCGACATGTGCCACGGCCGGGCGCAGGAGCCCGCGCCCGCGCTGCGCAACGGCGAGGCGCTCACCGGCGAGGATCACCAGCGGTTCGCCGCGGCGATCGCGCTGCCGGCCTGCGTGAAGCAGTGCCCGGCGGGGGCGCTGAAGTTCGGGGACCGCGAGGAGCTCCTCCGCGAGGCCCGCGAGCGGATGGCGGCGAGCCCGGGGAAGTACGTCGACCACGTCTACGGAGAGAAGGAGGCCGGCGGCACGAACATGCTGTACCTCGCCTCCGTGCCGTTCTCGACGCTCGGGTTCCCGCAGGTCGGGACCGAGCCCCTCCCGCGGCGGAGCGCGGTCGCGCTCGGCGCGGTGCCGCCCGCCGTCATCGGCGTGGGCGCCGCGCTCGGCGGGGCCTACGCGCTGCACAAGCGGCGCGAGGAGGTCGCCAGGATGGAGCCGAGGCAGCTCAAGGCGGCGCACGCCGCGAAGCCGGACGCGCACGAAGCCCACGTCGAGTTCGCGCCCGTGAAGTCCAAGCTCTGGACGCCCGCGAACATCCTCCTCGCGGCGCTCATGGCCTTCGGCGGCGGCTCGTTCGTGGCCCGGTTCGCGCTGGGCCTCGGCGGCGCGACGAACCTCTCCGACACCTGGGCGTGGGGGCTCTGGATCGTCTTCGACCTCGTCTGGATCGCGGTCGCGGCCGGCGCCTTCGCGACGGCGGGCCTCATCTACGTGTTCCAGCGGAAGGACCTCTACTCCATCGGGCGCTCGGCCGTGCTCATGGGGCTCCTCAGCTACTCGTTCGTCACGGTGACGCTGCTCGCCGACCTCGGCCTGCCGTGGCACTTCTGGCAGCTCGCGCTGAACGCCCCCGAGCACTCGGCGATGTTCGAGGTCTCCTGGTGCGTCGGCCTCTACGTGACGGTCCTCCTCGCGGAGTTCCTGCCGGTGCCGTTCGAGCGGTGGGGCCTCGCGGGGGCGATGGAGACCTGGAAGCGCTGGTCGCCCGCCTACGTGGTCTTCGCCATCTCGGCGTTCGTGTACCTCATGTCCCGCAACCTCGTGTACACGGGCCTCGCCGCGGCGACCTTCGGCTTCATGGCCTGGGCGTTCCGCGCCCAGCCGGGCAAGAAGGCCGAGCCGATCATGCTCGCCATCGCGGCGGTGACGTTCTCCACGATGCACCAGAGCTCGCTCGGGTCGCTGTTCCTCCTCATGCCCGACAAGCTCGCCAGGGGCTGGTGGTCGCCGGTGATGCCGGTCTACTTCTTCCTCTCGGCGGTCGCGGCCGGCGTGGCGCTCATGGTGCTCGTGGAGATGTGGATCGCGAAGGGCTTCAAGCGCGCGCTCCGCATGGACCAGCTCGCGTCGCTCGGCAAGATCGCGTTCTTCGCGCTCGCGACCTACCTCGCGTTCCGCGTCGGGGATCTCGCGTTCCGCGGCGAGCTCGCGACGGCGCTCACCGGCCCCAAGGCGGGGCTGCTCGCCGCGGAGCTGCTCGTGGGTGGCCTCCTCCCGCTCGCCGTCCTCGGCTCGGCGAGGCTGCGCGCGAACCCGAGGACGCTGTTCCTCGGCTCGCTCCTCGCCACCCTCGGCGTCGTGTTCAACCGCATGAACGTGGTGGTGTTCGCGATGGACCTGAAGGGCGCCGCGCCGCAGATCGCGCCACAGGGCTACTTCCCGAGCGTCGTCGAGTGGGGCATCTCCATCGGCCTCGTCGCCGCGACGATCTTCCTCTTCGGCCTCGCGACCCGGCACATGCCGGTCCTGCCGAAGCAGGAGGGCCCTGCGGCCGCCGAGGCGGATCGCGGGGCGGACGCCGCCGCGTAGCAGGGCCGCTCGCGCGGCTCCGTTCCGAAGGCCCCCGGTCGCTCGCGGCCGGGGGCCTCTTCACTTGCTAGGATCACCGGACGATGACGAACGACGCAGCGACGAAGAAGTGGATCGAGAGCCACCCCTACCTCGAGGGCGTCGCGGCCTTCCAGGCGCTCGTCGAGGGCGCCGCCGCGGGGGCCGCGCCGCTGACGCGCCGCCCGGCGTGGGACGCCTACGTCGCGGATCTGGCCGCGGGCGTGCCGCTCCTGCGCAGCGCGCGCGCCCAGCTCGACGTCGCGCCCGAGGGCGGCGCCGCGCTCCGGACCATCGTGGCGCGCGTCGCGGCGGCCGACCTGCCCCCGTCCATCGCCGAGGGGGCGCGGGCGCTCGACGAGGAGCTCCGACAGGATCCGCGCGCGTCCGAGGCGGCGATCGCGTGGCTCGTGTGCGGCGCGCCGGAGAAGGGCGAGACGGAGGGCGGAGGCCTCGTCCGTTACCTGGGCTGGACCGCGCTCCAGCACGTGCTCGCGCCGGTCGTCGCCGAGTTCGACCGCTGGCGCGACGAGGAGCGCTGGGGCCGCGGAGACTGCCCCACCTGCGGCTCGGCTCCGACGATGGGCGCGCTCGTGACGGTCGCCGAGGGCCGCGGCCGGAGGCTCGCCTGCGGCGCCTGCCGGACGCGCTGGGCGTTCAAGCGCGTCGCCTGCCCCTTCTGCGGGAACGACGACGCCCACCGGCTCGGCGTCCTCGAGATCGATCAGGAGCCGGGCCTCCGGCTCGACGTGTGCGAGCAGTGCAAGGGCTACGTGAAGACGTACACCGGTACGCGCGACCTCGACCTCGTCCTCGCGGACTGGCCCACGCTGCACCTCGACGTGCTGGCCCGCGAGCGCGGCTACGAGCGGCTCGGCGTGTCGCTCTACGAGCTCGGGGCCTGAGGGGGAGACCGCCGCCGGCCCCCTCCGGAAAAGTGGACGCGCGGGGCGGGCCCGCGGGAAAAGAGGCGCGTGACGAACGCCCGCGCCCCGGCCGCACCTCGCCGCGTCCGCATCGGCTCCCTCGAGATCGACGTGCTGGACCGCGAGGGGGCGCTCGACGCCATCGAGGCGCTGGTCCTCTCTGGACGGGGCGGCGCGGTGTTCACGCCCAACGTCGACCACGTCGTGAAGGCGGAGCGAGATCCGCGGCTGCGCGCCGCCTACGCCGCGGCGGACCTGGCGGTCGCCGACGGCATGCCGCTCGTGTGGGCCTCGCGGCTCCTCGGCACGCCGCTCCCCGAACGCGTCGCCGGCGCCGATCTCGTCGTTCCCCTCGCCGGGCGGGCGGCGCGCCGCGGCTGGCGGCTCTACCTCGTCGGTGGGGCGCCCGGAGACGCGGCCCGCGCGGCGGAGGTGCTCGCGCGCGATCCCGGGGTGACGATCGCCGGCGTCGACGCGCCCACCCTCGATCCCTCACCCGCGGGGGAGGAGGCGGGCCGCGCCGCCGCCGAGCGGGTGCGCGCCGCGCGCGCGGACCTCGTCCTCGCCGCGTTCGGGGCGCCGAAGCAGGAGCTCTGGATCCACCGCCACCTCGACCTGCTCCGCCCGGCGGTCGTGCTCGGCGTCGGCGCGAGCCTGGCGTTCGTCGCGGGGACCGTGCCGCGCGCGCCGCCCTGGATGTCGCGCGCCGGCCTCGAGTGGCTCCACCGGCTCCTGCGCGAGCCGCGCCGGCTGTGGCGCCGCTACCTCGTCGAGGACGCCGCGTTCGCCGCCGTCCTCGTCCGGAGCTGGCGCGAGGCGCGCCGCGCCGCGCGGGCTCCGGGAACGCGCCCCCGCTGCGGGGGGGGCGCGATCGGCCGTGCGGCCGGGCGACCGACTCGCGCGGCCGGGCTCGCCCCGCGAACGGGAGCGGCGCGGGTGGCGGGGCGCCGGCAGAACCGCAGGATGCGCCGCCCCGGTGCGCTCGCCGCCGCCTGCCTCCTCGCCGCCGCGCGCTGCGGCGGCTCGGCCGCGAGCGGCGACGGGGCAGCAGCGCCGGGCTGCACGCTCGTGGAGGACGGCTGGGGTCCCGCGGGCACCGTGCCGATCCGGGTCGAGCGGGTCGCGACGGGCCTCGAGGTGCCCTGGGCGATCGCGTTCCTCCCCGGAGGCGACGCGCTCGTCACCGAGCGGCCCGGGCGCATCCGGCTCCTGCGCGGCGGCGCGCTCGAGGCGGAGCCGGTCGCGACCGTGCCGGTGGTGGCGGAGGGCGAGGGCGGGCTGCTCGGCATCGCCGCCGACCCCGGCTTCGCGGAGAACCGCCGCTTCTACACGTACCACACGGCGGACGAGGACGGCCGCAGGGTGAACCGCGTCACCCGCTGGCTGCTCGCCGAGGATCGGCGCTCGGCGCGCGTCGAGCGCGTGATCCTCGACGGCATCCCGGCGGCCGTGGTGCACGACGGGGGGCGCCTCCGCTTCGGTCCCGACGGCCAGCTCTACGTCGGCACCGGCGACGCGCGCGAGCCGGCGCGCGCGCAGGACCGCGGCTCACTGGGCGGAAAGCTCCTGCGCGTCACGACGGAGGGGGCGCCCGCGGACGGGAACCCGTTCCCCGGCAGCCCGGTCTTCCTCCTCGGGATCCGCAACACGCAGGCGTTCGACTTCCTCGACGCGCGGACGCTCGTCGTCGGCGATCACGGCCCGAGCGGCGACACCGGCCGGAGCGGGCACGACGAGGTGGACGTCGCGCGCGCCGGCGCGAACCTCGGCTGGCCGGACGTGTACTCCTGCGACACGGGGGAGGGCGTCACCACACCGGCCATCGTCTGGAGCCGCGCGGCGCCGCCGGGCGGGGGGAGCGTCTACCGCGGTGAGGCGGTCCCGGCGTGGAAGGGGAGCTTCCTCGTCGGGATCCTCGGCGCGCGCCACCTGCACCGGATCGTGCTCCGCGAGGACGGACGCGTGCAGGCGCACGAGGTCTACCTGCAGGGCGAGCCGCCCGAGGGGCTCGGCCGCGTCCGCGACGTTCAGCAGGGGCCGGACGGCGCGGTGTGGGTCACGACGAGCAACTGCGACGGCCGCGGGACCTGCCCGCCCGAGAAGGACGTGGTGGCGCGGATCGTGGCGCGGTGAGCGCGGCGCCTCGGGTCAGCGGAGCCCGATGAGCTGGCCGAGCCGCTTCTGCGCGGTCCCCGCATGGGGCGCGGGGATGCGGAGCCCGAGGGAGAGCGGCTCGTTGAGCCGTGCGCCGAGGTGCTTCAGGCCGGCCGGGAGGAGGTCGGCCGTGGAGGCCAGGTCGAGCCCACCCGGGAGCGCCCGCGTCCGGCGGCGTCGGCGCGACGCGAGGGCGAGCGTCATCACGAAAGCGGCGCAGAGGGTGAGGAGCGCGATCCCGACGGGCATGGTGTCACCTGGCGCGGCCGCCTGTTCGGCCGCAGACCTCCGAAGCTAGATCCCGGTCGCCAGGGCGTGACCCCCCCAGATAGGTCGCCCATGGCCCGCACCCTGGCCACAGCGGCCGGGGGGTCTCTCGCTCGCTGGCCACACCCAGAGCTCGACGCGACGGGCGAGGCGACCCGGCTTCGCTTCGCGGCTCGGGGACGACTTCACCACCGGTGCCGTGGTCGCGCCCTGGTCGTCCCGCTCGACGAGCTCCTCCAGCTCGTCGGCGCGGGAGGAGCGGCACCGCGGCGACCGGGGTACGCTTCTCGCAGGGCTGGCGCTCGTGCCACCGCTCTCCCTGCATCTCCCCGACGTGCGCGACCGCGCCCGGGCGGCGTTCCTGGGCGCGGCGGTCGGCGACGCGCTCGGCGCGACCGTCGAGTTCATGACGGCGAGCGAGATCCGCGCCTCGCTCGGCGTGCATCGGGAGATCACCGGCGGCGGCTGGCTTCACCTGAGGCCGGGGACCGTCACGGACGACACGGAGATGTCGCTCTGCCTCGCCCGCGCGATCGACGCCGCGGGAAGCTGGTCCCTCCGCGGCGCCGCGGACGCGCTCGCCGGCTGGCTCCGGGCCGGACCGGTGGACGTCGGCTCGACCTGCCGGCGCGGCCTCCGCCGCTACATGCTCGACGGCACGCTCGAGGGACCGCCGCACGACGGCGACGCGGGCAACGGGGCGGCGGTGCGGATGCCGCCCGTCGCGCTCCTCTCGCTCGGCGATCCCGCGATGCTCCGCCGCGTCGCGCTCGAGCAGGGCCACCTCACGCACCACCACCCGCTCTCCGACGCGGCGTGCCTGCTCGTGGGCGAGCTCGTCCAGCTCGGCTGCCTGGGGCTGTCGCTGCGCCGCCTGGGCGCCGCCGCGGCCGCGCTCGTCACCGCCGAGCCGCGCTTCCGCTTCGCGCCGTACCCGGGCCTCGCCACCGGCTACGTCGTCGACACGCTCCAGACCGTGCTCCACTTCTTCTTCGCGACACGATCGTTCGAGGAGTGCCTGATCGCGGTCGTGAACCAGGGCGGCGACGCCGACACGACCGCGGCGATCGCCGGTGCCATCGCCGGCGCGTACCACGGCCCCGACGCCATCCCGCGGCGCTGGCTCAGGCGGCTCGACCCCGGGCTCGTGGAGGAGCTCGGGCGGCTCTCGACGCGCCTCGTGGAGCTGTCACCCGTCGGTCGCGGGGCGCCACCGCGGGTTTGAGTCGGCTTCAGAAGAGCACGCGCCGGACCCGCGCCTCGCCGCCGACGGCGAGCCACTCGCGCTCGCCTCGCAGGATGGCGCGGGGAAAGACGTCCGGCGCGAGGAAGACGCGGGGGAGCGCGACCCGCACCTCCCACACGGTCGAGCCGAACTCCCACGCGCGCTCGCGATCGTCGGTGAACGAGCAGAGGTTGTTGAGCCGTACGATCCACTCGTGCCGGCCCACCTGCGAGACGATCTCGTGGTCGCCGGGATCGTTCACCCCGCGCCAGAGCGTCACCCAGCGCGCGCCCGGGCGACGCCGCGCGAGCTCGTACTGCGTGAAGGTGTAGACGAGGTCGAGCTGGTCGAGGATCGCGCTCGTGCAGGCGCTGCCGCGCGTGCGGTCCTGCGCGTAGCGCGCGTACTCGGGCCCGTCGACGGCGCGGATCGGCGCGCGGTGGAAGCAGGGCGGGAGGCCCATGCGGCTCTCGACCCAGCCCTTCAGCACCGCGCCCTCGACGCTCGACGCGTCGACGCCCCAGCCGCGCAGGAAGCGCAGGTAGGAGTTCTTGAGGCTCCGCCGCGCCGAGGCGGTCGCCTGCTCGGCCCAGTGATGGAGCTGGAAGCGCACCGAGAGCCAGTCGTCGAACATGAGCGCCCGCGCGACCGGGTCGTCGAGCGCGTCGAGCGCGCGGAAGAGGAAGGCGTTCGAGGACCGCACGCCCTGGATCTCCAGAGGCACGGGGTGCTCGTTGAACTGGCAGCTCGCGATCACCCAGGGAGGCAGGTTGCAGCGGTTGAGCGAGATCGTCATGGTCGGTCGCGCCGGGAGCCCGCGGGATCCGGCCGTGTTCACGGCGTCCTGCAAGAACCGGCGCCTCCCCCTCGCCCGCTCGAGACGCTGGCACCGCGCTTGCGATGGGGGAGGGCATGCACGGCCGCGAGGCGCGCGAGGTCCAGGCCCTGCACGACGCCGCGCGCGTCCTCTGGCTCGCGACGGATCTCCGCGAGGCCCTGGACGCGACGCTGGCGGTGCTGCAGCTCGAGCTCGGGATGGAGAACGGGACCCTCTCGCTCTTCGACCCCGTGACGGGGGAGGTGTTCATCGAGGCGGCGCCGGAGATGCGCGACCGCGAGCGGATCCTCGGGCGCCTGCGGCCGGGGGAGGGGATCATCGGGCGGATCTTCGCGACCGGCATGCCCATCGCCGTGCCCGACGTGGGGGACGAGCCGCTGTTCCTCAACCGGACCGGGACCTGGCGCGATCTCAGGGAGGAGCCGCGGGCGTTCCTCGGCGTCCCCGTCCGCCACGGCCGGACCACGCTGGGCGTGCTCACCGTCGACCGGCGCCACAGCGCGGGCCCCATCTCCTTCGAGCGCGACCTCCGCTTCCTCGAGATCCTCGCGGGCATGATCGGCGCGCGCGTCCGGCTGCAGGAGCTCGAGAACCCGCGCCGCCGGGCGGTGCTGGAGGAGGAGGCCGGCGCGCCCGAGGCGCGGCTCCCGGGCATGGTGGGGGTGGGGCGCCGGATGCGCGAGGTGCTCGAGCGCGTCGAGCGGGTCGCCCGCAGCCGGGCGACCGTGCTCGTGCGCGGCGAGAGCGGCACCGGGAAGGAGCTCGTCGCGCGGGCGCTCCACGAGGCGAGCCCGCGCACCGGGCGGCCCTTCGTGGCGCTCAACTGCGCGGCGCTCCCGGAGGCGCTCCTCGAGAGCGAGCTCTTCGGGCACGAGAAGGGCGCGTTCACCGGGGCCGCCGCCGGCACGAAGGGCCGCTTTGAGCTCGCCGACGGCGGGACGCTGTTCCTCGACGAGGTCGGCGAGCTGTCCCTCTCCGCGCAGGCCAAGCTCCTCCGCGCCATCCAGGAGCGCCAGTTCGAGCGCGTGGGGGGGAGGCGCCCGGTGACCGTCGACGTCCGCATCGTCGCCGCGACGAACCGCGATCTCGACGCCGCCGTGAAGGAAGGCGAGTTCCGGCTCGACCTCTTCCATCGCCTCTCCGTCGTGACCGTGCTGCTCCCCCCGCTGCGCGAGCGGCGCGAGGACCTCCCGGCCCTCGCGGAGCACCTCGTCCGCGAGCTGTCGGAGGAGAACGGGCGCGAGGTGCGGCTCGGCGGGGACGCGCTCGAGGCGCTCCTCGCGCACGACTGGCCGGGCAACGTCCGGCAGCTCCGGAACGTGCTCGAGGCGGCGATCGTCTCGACCGAGGCGGCGGTGCTGCGGGCCGCCCACCTCGGGCTCGAGCCGGCGCGCGAGGCGCCGGGGGACGCGTGCGCGTGCGTCCGCGACGCGAGGGCGAGGGCGGCGGGCCTGGACGCGCCGCCCGCGGCGGCGGCGGAAGGAGCCGTCCCGGCCGGCGAGGAGCGCGAGGTGCGGCTCGCGCTCGAGCGCGCCGGGTTCGTGAAGGCGAAGGCGGCGCGCCTGCTCGGGATGACGGTCCGCCAGCTCGACTGGCGCGTCCGCAAGTACGGGATCGCCGTCGAGCGGTTCTGAACGGCCCGCGCGCCGCGCGGAGGTGAACGTGGACGACGACGTCGGGATCCGGGGGGCCACCCCCGCGGACACGGAGCCGCTCGCGCGGCTCCTCGGGATCCTGTTCTCCATCGAGGCGGACTTCCGCCCCGACCCGGAGCGGCAGCGGCGCGGGCTCGCGCTCATGCTGGGCGAGCCGGAGCGGCGCGCGGTGCTCGTCGCCGAGCGCGGGGGCGAGGTCGTCGGGATGGTCACCGCCCAGCTCGTCGTCTCCACCGCGGAGGGCGGGCCGGCGGCGCTCGTCGAGGACCTGGTGGTCGAGGCGGCGGAGCGCGGACGCGGCGTGGGGCGCCGGCTGCTCGAGGCGATCGAGGGCTGGGCCGCCGCGCGCGGCGCGTCGCGCCTGCAGCTCCTCGCGGATCGGGAGAACGACCCGGCCCTCGCCTTCTACGCGCGGACGGGCTGGCGGGCGACGCGCCTCGTGTGCCTGCGGCGCGGCGGCCGCTGAGCCTGAACGGCGCATCATGTTCCGGAAATCGAGTCGACGAGCGAAGCGAGTCCGCCGGGGCGCCACCGCGATGGCGGCGAAGCCGCCCGCGGCGGCGCACGGGACCCGGCGCGCCGGGGTGGGGCCCCGACGAGCTCTGCTCGGCGGGGCGGGGGCGTAGCCTTGGCGCAGCCCCCGGTCATAAGACCCGCTGTCGGGTTCCGCACGTGATGTCGGGTTTCACCCAGCGAGCAGCGTCCGATGTCGAACACGCGCGGAGGCCTCGGCGCCGCGCGGCGCGAGAGCCTTGCGCGCGCGGGGGGCGGATCGCCTCCCGGGCGCGCAGGATTCGCGCGCGGGGCGGCGGTACGGCCCTTGCTCTCTCTCCTCGCGAACACGGCGCGGGACGGTCCCCGCGAGGAGAACGAGACGACATGAGGCAGATCGCGATCTACGGGAAGGGCGGCATCGGCAAGTCCACGACGACGCAGAACTTGGTCGCGGGGCTCGCCTCGCTCGGCAAGAAGGTGATGATCGTCGGCTGCGATCCCAAGGCCGACTCGACGCGCCTCATGCTGCACTCGAAGGCGCAGACGACGGTGATGGACCTCGTGCGCGAGCGCGGCACCGTCGAGGACCTCGAGGTCTCCGACGTGCTGAAGGTCGGGTACGGCGACGTGAAGTGCGTCGAGTCCGGCGGCCCGGAGCCGGGGGTGGGCTGCGCGGGCCGCGGCGTCATCACGGCCATCAACTTCCTCGAGGAGAACGGGGCGTACACCCCCGACCTCGACTTCGTCTTCTACGACGTGCTCGGCGACGTCGTGTGCGGCGGGTTCGCCATGCCGATCCGCGAGAACAAGGCCGAGGAGATCTACATCGTGGTGTCCGGCGAGATGATGGCCATGTACGCGGCCAACAACATCGCGCGCGGCATCCTGAAGTACGCCTCGTCGGGCAAGGTCCGGCTCGGCGGCCTCATCTGCAACTCGCGCAACACCGACCGCGAGGCGGACCTGATCGAGGCGCTCGCGGCGAAGCTCGGGACGCAGATGATCCACTTCGTCCCGCGCGACAACCAGGTCCAGCGCGCCGAGCTGCGGCGCATGACGGTCATCGAGTACTCGCCGGAGCACAAGCAGGCGAGCGAGTACCGCGAGCTGGCGCGGAAGATCTCCGAGAACCGGAAGCTCGTCGTGCCGAGGCCGCTGCAGATGGAGGAGCTCGAGGAGTTGCTCATGCAGTACGGCATCATCGCGGACGAGGACGAGTCCCAGGTCGGCGTCGCCGAGGCAGCGGGCGCGTAGCGCAGGGCACGGGCGAGGAGAACGACGATGTCCAATTCGGTGAAATCGGTCGACGGCATCACGAAGGAGTCGACCCAGGCGATGATCGACCGGACGCTCGAGGCGTATCCGGAGAAGGGCAAGAAGAAGCGCGCGCCGCACCTCGCCCCGAACGACCAGGCGTCGGGCAGCGCCTGCGTGAAGTCGAACCGGAAGACGGTCCCCGGCGTCATGAGCGCCCGCGGCTGCGCCTACGCCGGCGCCAAGGGCGTCGTGTGGGGCCCGATCCGCGACATGGTCCACGTCTCCCACGGGCCGGTCGGCTGCGGCTGGTACTCGTGGGGCACGCGCCGCAACCTCATGAGCGGCGTGAACGGCGTCTCCAACTTCGCGATGCAGTTCACCTCCGACTTCCAGGAGAAGGACATCGTCTACGGCGGGGACAAGAAGCTCGCCGTCCTCCTGCGGGAGGCGAAGGAGCTCTTCCCGCTCGCCAAGGGCATCTCCGTGCTGTCGGAGTGCCCGGTCGGCCTCATCGGCGACGACATCAACGCCGTCGCCAAGCAGATGTCGAAGGAGCTCGACCTCCCGGTCATCCCCTGCAACTGCGAGGGTTTCCGCGGCGTCTCGCAGTCGCTCGGGCACCACATCTCCAACGACACGATCCGCGACTACATCATCGAGACGCGCGAGTTCTCCGAGCCGGAGACGCCGTACGACATCGCCCTCATCGGCGAGTACAACATCGGGGGCGACGCGTGGTCGACGAAGCCGCTCCTGGAGGAGTGCGGCTTCAACGTGAAGGCCGTCTGGACCGGCGACGGCCAGATGGAGCACATCGCGGCGACGCACAAGGTGAAGCTCAACGTCATCCACTGCTACCGCTCCATGAACTACATGTGCAAGGTCATGGAGGAGAAGTACGGCGTGCCGTGGATCGAGCTGAACTTCTTCGGGCCGACGAAGATCAAGGAGAGCCTGCGCAAGCTCGCCGAGCGGTTCGACGACCGGATCAAGGCGAACGTGGAGAAGGTCATCGCCAGGTACGATCCCATGATGCAGAAGGTGATCGAGGAGGTCCGGCCCCGCCTCGAGGGCAAGAAGGTCATGCTGTACGTCGGCGGCCTGCGCCCGCGCCACACCGTCAGCGCCTACGAGGACCTCGGCATGGTCGTCGTCGGCTCCGGCTACGAGTTCGCCCACGCGGACGACTACGACCGGACGGCCCCCGAGATGCCCGACGCGACCGTCATCTACGACGACGCCTCCGAGTACGAGCTCGAGCGGTTCGTCCACGACCTGAAGCCGGACCTCGTCGCCTCCGGCATCAAGGAGAAGTACCTGTTCCAGAAGATGGGGCTGCCCTTCCGGCAGATGCACAGCTGGGACTACTCCGGCCCGTACCACGGGTACAAGGGCTTCCCGATCTTCGCGCGCGACATCGACATGGCGATCAACAGCCCGACCTGGGGCTTCGTGAAGTCGCCGTTCTAGCCGGAGGGGGCCACGGCCCCCGCCACCTCTCGAGACCTCGATCCGCCGTCCCGCCGGACGGAACGCCACCCGCTTGCCCGAAGGAACCGACACATGGCGAACAACCTTGGACTGACCGTCAAACCCGTCTGCGAGATCACGCGCGAGGACGAGGAGCGGGTCCGCGCCTGGATCGACACGCCGGAGTACCGGGAGAAGAACTTCGCGCGCCAGGCGCTGGTGGTGAACCCGGCCCACGCCTGCCAGCCGCTCGGCGCAGAGCTGTGCGCCCACGGCTTCGAGGGGACGCTGCCGTTCGTGCACGGCTCGCAGGGCTGCGCGTCCTACTACCGCTCGACGCTGAACCGCCACTTCCGCGAGCCCGCGCCGGCGGTCTGCAGCGCCATGACCGAGGACGGCGCGGTGTTCGGCGGGCAGAACAACCTGCACGAGGGGCTGGAGAACGCCTGCGCGCTCTACGCGCCGAAGATGATCGCCATCTTCACCTCCTGCATGCCGGAGATCATCGGCGACGACGTCTCGTCGTTCCTGAAGAACGCGAGGGCCAAGGGGCACCTCCCGAAGGACCTCCCGGCCCCCTACGCCAACACCCCCAGCTTCAGCGGCTCCCACGTCCACGGCTACGACGCCATGCTCGGCGCCATCCTCGAGACCCTGACCGAGGGGAGGGCGGTGGAGGGGCGCTGCACCGGCAAGCTCAACTTCATCGCCGGCTTCGACGCGAACACCGGCAATTACCGTGAGTACAAGCGGATCTTCGAGGCCTTCGGGATCCCGTACACCTTCCTCGCCGACATCTCCGAGACGTTCGACTCCCCCCTCGACGGCACCTATCGCCTGTATCCGGGCGGCACCCCGCTCGAGGAGGCGGCCGACTCCATCAACGGCAAGGCGACGCTCTCCGTCGCGCCCTACGCCACCACCAAGACCTTCGGGTGGGTGAAGGAGAACTACTCCGGCAAGCACGTCTCCATGCCGATGCCGATGGGCATCGCCAAGACGGACGCCTTCCTCCTGAAGCTCTCGGAGCTGTTCGAGAAGCCGGTGCCGGACGCGCTCGCGGCGGAGCGCGGCCGGGCGGTGGACGCGATGACCGACGCCCACCAGTACGTCCACGGGAAGCGGTTCGCCGTCTACGGCGACTCCGACTACCTCCTCGGCTACGTCTCCTTCCTGCTCGAGATGGGCGCGAGGCCCGTCCACGTCCTCTGCTCGAAGGGCTCGAAGAAGCTGGAGAAGGAGCTCCACTCGCTGCTCGACGCCTCGCCCTACGGCAAGGACGGGAAGGTCTACATGAACAAGGACCTGTGGCACCTGCGGTCCCTGCTCGTGACGGAGCCGGTGGACGCGCTCATCGGCGACACGCACGGCAAGTTCGCCGCGCGCGACGCGAAGATCCCGCTCTTCCGCTTCGGCTTCCCCATCTTCGACCGCGTCAACAGGCACCGCTACCCGCTCGTCGGCTACCAGGGCGTCGTCAACATGGTCACCGAGATCTGCAACAAGTTCATCGATCTCCAGGACGACGGCTGCGAGGACCGCTTCTTCGAGATGATGCGGTAGCGGCCGCGCTCGACCCCCGACCCCGAACCCGAGCGAGGCGGCCATGCCGCGGCCCGACTACTACGACGCGCCCGACTGCGAGACGAGCGAGAAGGGCGCCCCGAGGTTCTGCAAGAAGTCCGAGCCCGGCGAGGGCACCGAGCGGAGCTGCGCGTTCGACGGCGCGCGCGTCGTGCTCATGCCGGTCACGGACGCCATCCACCTCGTGCACGGGCCGATCGCCTGCGCCGGCAACTCCTGGGACAACCGCGGCGCGCGCTCCTCCGGGTCGCAGCTCTACCGGCGCGGCTTCACGACGGAGATGCTCGAGAACGACGTGGTCTTCGGCGGGGAGAAGAAGCTCCGCCGCGCCATCGTCGACCTCGCGTCGCGCTACCCGGAGGCGCGGGCGATCTTCGTCTACGCCACCTGCGTCACGGCGATGACCGGCGACGACGTGGAGGCCGTCTGCAGGTCGGTCGCGGGGGAGGTGCCGATCCCGGTCATCCCGGTGAACACCCCGGGGTTCGTCGGCGACAAGAACATCGGCAACCGGCTCGCCGGCGAGCTCCTCCTCGAGCACGTGATCGGCACGGCCGAGCCCGAGACGACGACCCCGTACGACGTGAACCTCATCGGCGAGTACAACATCGCCGGCGACCTCTGGGGGATGCTGCCCCTCTTCGAGCGGCTCGGGATCCGCATCCTGTCCTGCATCTCGGGCGACGCGCGCTTCGACGACCTGCGCCACGCGCACCGCGCCCGCCTGAACGTCATCATCTGCTCGAAGAGCCTCACGAACCTCGCGCGGAAGATGAAGAAGCGCTGGGGCATCCCGTACCTGGAGGAGTCGTTCTACGGGATGACCGACACCGCGACCGCCCTGCGTCACATCGCGCGCGAGCTCGATCGCGGGCGCGGCGACGGGGCGAGCGCGATGGCCGGCGCGGTGGAGGCGCTCGTGGCCGAGGAGGAGGCGCGCTGCCGCGCGCGCATCGCGCCGCACCGGGCGCGGCTCGAGGGCAAGCGCGCGGTGCTCTTCACCGGGGGCGTGAAGACCTGGTCGATGGTGAACGCCCTGCGCGAGCTGGGCGTCGAGATCCTCGCGGCGGGGACGCAGAACTCCACGCTCGAGGACTTCCACCGCATGAAGGCGCTCATGCACCGCGACGCCCGCATCATCGAGGACACCTCGACCGCCGGGCTCCTCGGGATCATGCGCGAGAAGCTGCCCGACCTCGTCGTGGCGGGCGGGAAGACGAAGTTCCTCGCGCTCAAGACGCGGACGCCGTTCCTCGACATCAACCACGGCCGCGCGCACCCGTACGCGGGCTACGAGGGGATGGTCACCTTCGCCCGCCAGCTCGATCTCACCGTGAACAACCCCATCTGGCCCGCGCTCTCCGCGCGGGCGCCCTGGGAGCTGCCGGAGGCCGCCCTCGAGGCCGAGCGCGCGGCGGCGCGGGGCCACGCGGCGGCGCTCGCCGCCGAGGACCTCTCCGCGTCGCGCGTCGCGGTGCCGGTCAAGGCTGCGACGGTGAACCCGCAGAAGAACTCGCCCGCGCTCGGCGCGACGCTCGCGTACCTCGGCGTGGATCGCATGCTCGGGCTCCTCCACGGAGCGCAGGGCTGCTCGACGTTCATCCGGCTGCAGCTCTCGCGGCACTTCAAGGAGTCGATCGCCCTCAACTCCACGGCCATGAGCGAGGACACGGCCATCTTCGGTGGCTGGAGAAACCTGAAGGCCGGGCTCGCGCGCGTCATCGAGAAGTTCCACCCGGGCGTCGTCGGGGTCATGACCTCGGGGCTCACCGAGACCATGGGCGACGACGTGCGGAGCGCGATCGCCGAGTTCCGCCGGGAGCGCCCGGAGCACGCCGGCGTGCCGATCGTCTGGGCGTCCACGCCGGACTACTGCGGCTCGCTGCAGGAGGGGTACGCCGCGGCGGTGGAGGCCCTCGTCACCACGCTCGCGGAGGGAGGGACGCCGATCCCGGGGCAGGTGACGCTGCTCCCGGGCGCCCACCTCACCCCCGCCGACGTCGAGGAGCTGAAGGGCATGATCGAGGCGTTCGGACTCTCGGTCGTCGCCGTCCCGGACATCGCGAACGCCCTCGACGGCCACATCGACGACGAGGTCTCGCCGCTCTCGACGGGCGGCGTGGGGGTGGACGCGATCCGCTCCGCGGGGCGGAGCGTCGCCACGATCTACGTCGGCGACTCGCTCGCCCGGGCCGCGCTCCGCCTGGAGGAGGCGTTCGGGATTCCGGCACACGGCTTCACCTCGGTGACGGGCCTCGGGGAGGTGGACCGGCTCGTCGCGACGCTCGCGGCGATCTCGGGTCGGCCCGTCCCCGGCGCGCTCCGCCGGGCGCGGAGCCGCCTCATGGACGCGATGGTGGACAGCCACTACGCGTTCGGCGGGAAGCGCGTGGCGCTCGCGCTCGAGGCCGATCACCTGAAGGGCCTCACCCGCTTCCTGCACGGGATGGGGTGCGAGATCGGCGCCGCGCTCGCCGCGACGCGGACCCGTGGCCTCGACGCGCTGCCCGCGCGGGCGGTGTCCGTCGGCGACCTCGAGGATCTGGAGACCGCGGCCCGGGGGGCGGACCTCGTCGTCGCGAGCTCCAACGGGCGCCAGGCGGTCGCGAAGCTCGGCGTGAAGGCCCACCTGCGCGCGGGCGTGCCGGTGTTCGACCGGCTCGGCGCGCACCAGAAGGTCTGGGCCGGCTACCGCGGCACGATGAACCTCGTGTTCGAGGTGGCGAACCTGTTCCAGGCGAGCGCGACCGAGGCGCAGCGGCTCGCGCACAGCTGACGGCGGAGGTCACCATGCGGATCGCGTTCACGAGCACCACGGGCGAGCGGATCGACGAGCACTTCGGGCGGGCGGACCACTTCTACGTGTGGGAGATCGGGCCCGGCGCGGCCCGCTTCCTCGAGCGCGTCAGCGCGATCACGAGCGCCGACGACGAGGAGGACCGCATCGCCGCGCGGGCGAGCGCGCTCGCCGGCTGCGCCATCGTCTACACCGCGCAGATCGGCGGACCCGCCGCGGCGAAGCTCGTCTCGCGCCGCATCCACCCGATGAGGACGAGCGGCGAGGTGGCCGTGGCGGAGGTGGTCGAGCGGCTGCAGGAGGTCCTGCGCGGCCGGCCGCCGCCGTGGCTCCGCAAGGCGATGGCGCCCGCGGGAGCGGGCGCCGCGGCGGAGACGCCGGCGGACGAGGCGAAGGACGACTGAACGGCGCCGTGAAGGGCGCACCACACGGGAGAGGAGACGGTCATGGCGTTCATCACGGGGCTGACGCGCGGGAAGCGGGAGTGGACCCCACGGTTCGTGCGGAACATCGATCCCGAGCTCTGCATCGGGTGCGGCCGGTGCATCAAGATCTGCGCGCACGGCGTGCTCGCGCCGGCGGAGGTGGACGAGGAGGAGTCCGCGAAGATGTTCGCCGCGGTCGAGAACGCGGACGACTGCATCGGCTGCGAGGCCTGCGGCCGGACCTGCAAGAAGGGCGCGTTCTCGTTCGAGCCCCTGGCGGCGTGAGGACGCCATGCGCCTGCCCGTCCTCGCCCGTCCCGACGCCGCGCCCCCCGCGGCGAACTGCACGTTCGGCCGCGGCTGCGGCGACGCCCCGCCGGCGCTCCCCGCCGACGTCGCCGCGCTCGTCGCCGATCACCCCTGCTACAGCGAGGATGCGCACCACCACTTCGCGCGCGTGCACGTCGCGGTGGCGCCCGCGTGCAACGTGCAGTGCCACTACTGCAACCGGAAGTACGACTGCTCGAACGAGAGCCGGCCCGGGGTGGTGTCGGAGCGGCTCCGCCCCGAGGACGCCGTGCGCAAGGTGCTCGCGGTCGCCGCGGAGCTCCCGGAGCTGTCGGTGGTCGGGATCGCGGGGCCGGGGGACGCGCTCGCGAACCCGGACGCCACCTTCGCCACGCTGGAGGGCGTGCGGCGCGCGGCGCCGGATCTTCGCCTGTGCCTCTCCACGAACGGCCTCGCCCTGCCCGAGCACGCGGCGAGGCTCGCCGCGGCCGGGGTGCGGCACGTGACGGTGACGGTGAACATGATCGACCCCGCCGTCGGAGAGCGGATCTACCCGTGGGTGCTGCAGGGCGGGCGCAAGCTCCGGGGCGTCGAGGGCGCCCGGCTCCTGTCCGCGCAGCAGCTCGAGGGGATCGCGGCGCTCGCCGCGCGCGGCGTGCTCGTGAAGGTGAACTCGGTCGTGATCCCGGGCGTGAACGACGCGCACCTCCCCGACGTCGCCCGGGCAGTCCGCCGCGCCGGCGCGTTCCTCGTGAACCTCGTCCCGCTGATCTCGGAGCCCGAGCACGGCACGCACTACGGTCGCACCGGTCAGCGCGGCCCGACCGCCGAGGAGCTGGAGCGCGTCCAGGTGGCCTGCGAGCTGGACGCCCGGGTCATGCGGCACTGCCGGCAGTG